>NZ_VHIJ01000001.1:0-434 GCF_006680095.1 Pseudarthrobacter sp. B4EP4b
ACGGCTACGAAATGGGCCACATCATCCGCGACGGCCTCGAACGCATGTACGGGCCGGAATCGGGTGACAAAAACGTGATGTACTACCTCACCGTGTACAACGAGCCCATCACCCAGCCCGCCGAGCCGGAGAACCTCGACGTCGAAGGGGTGCTGAAGGGCATTTACCGGGTGTCGGCGTCGGACGTTGAAGGACCCAAGGCGCAGATCCTGGCCTCGGGTGTGTCGGTGCCGTGGGCCCTGGAGGCACAGCAGCTCCTGGCCGATGACTGGGGCGTCTCCGCCGACGTCTGGTCAGTGACCTCCTGGAACGAACTGCGCCGCGACGGGCTCGCCGCCGAAGAGGAAGCCTTCCTCAACCCCGGCCAGCCAGCCCGCGTCCCGTTCGTCACCAAACAGCTCGAAGGCGCCACCGGCCCCGTCGTCGCCGTCAGC
>NZ_VHIJ01000001.1:976-2474 GCF_006680095.1 Pseudarthrobacter sp. B4EP4b
CCGCCAGTTCGTGCCCAACGAATTCGCCACCCTCGGCGCCGACGGCTTCGGCTTCTCCGACACCCGCGCCGCAGCCCGCCGCTTCTTCAAGAACGACACCCACTCCGTCGTGGTCAAAGCGCTGCAGATGCTCGCGGCGAGGGGCGAAATTGAGGAGGGCGCGCCGCAATACGCGATGGACCGGTACAAGCTCCTGGACGTCAACGCCGGCACCACCGGCGGGGGCGGCGGCGACGCCTAGGAAGGACACGGACACCCGAAGAGTTAGGGTGCAGACATGGGCAACGCGGAGGAGATCAGGGCCACGGGGGTTGTGCTCGCGGCCGGGGCCGGGACCAGGCTCGGCCGGGGCCCCAAAGCCCTGCTCCCCTACCGCGGCCGGCCGCTCGTGGAATCGGTGGCCGGGGCGCTGCTCGACGGCGGCTGCCGGGAAGTGGTGGTGGTCCTCGGCGCCGGCGCCCCGGACGTCGCCACCATTGCCGAACTGGACCGGTACCGGACGGTGGTTAACCACGAGTGGCAATCCGGGATGGGCAGCTCACTGTTGCTGGGCAACGCCGACGCCGATCCCCGGGACCACCTGATGGTGGCGCTCGTGGACCAGCCGGGCCTTACGCCCGGAACAGTGGGCAGGCTCCTGGCGGCACACTGTCCGGGCCGGCTCACGGCAGCTTCTTACGATGGCGGCAACGGCACCACACGCCGCGGGCACCCCCTGATCATCGACGCCGCGCTCCGGGAAGCCGTGGCCGCCACAGTGACGGGAGACGCCGGGGCACGCGGCTTCCTGCGGGCCCATCCGGAACTGGTGGACGAGGTGGACTGCAGCGACCTTTCGAACGGCCTGGACGTTGATACCCCGGAGCAGCTCTACCTCCTCGGCTAGCGGCCAATCACTTCGGCGCTGAGCAGCTCCTCCAGGCCCCGCTTGAAACCGGCTCTTCCGCCATGCGAGGGGTGTCGCACTTTGGGTGCATCCACACCGCTGAAAAGCAGGCTGTGGTGTGCCACGTTGCCCACGGCCACCACAGAATCGATGCCGAACAGCTCCGCGAGTGACTGCCAGAACGGCGTTCCAAGCCTTGCGTCCGCGGCAGTGGGAGTGCGGTTGGACTGGGGCTTCCCCGGAACATGGGTATGCCAGGGGCAGGCGCTCCACAGCAGGGGCAGGAACTGCAGTTCGGCCAGCACGTCCCACATCACGGTTGCGGTGGGCTCTGCAGCAACGTCCGCTGCCTCCGGCGGCAACACGTAGCCCTTCCCCGGACCGAACAGGCCAAAGCTGTTGGCCGGCCCCTGGAACATGGTGCGGTTGGTGAAGGGCACGCCGGTGATCCGCATGCCTCTGAATCCCGGCGCCTCACCCAGCAGCAGCACCTTCGGTGAACGGTCCAGCAGTTCCTTGAGGTACAGCTCCAGGTTGCGTCGCCGCAGTGCATTTTCCGGGACGCTGTGGTCAAAGAAGTTGTTGCGCCCCGGGACTGTGGGCACGGCGGCG
>NZ_VHIJ01000001.1:2916-16255 GCF_006680095.1 Pseudarthrobacter sp. B4EP4b
GTTACCAGCGCGGGTGGATGGCCTCGCGGAAGTAGTGGTCATAGATCCAGCGGACGCCGCCGTCGAAATCCTCGCTGACACTCACGGATGCGGCAGCAGCATTCGCTGCGGCCTGCTCACCGTTGCGCGCACCGGGGATCACCGTGGTGACGCCGTCCTGCGCGGCAATCCAGGCGATGGCTGCCTGGGCAGTGCTGGCGCCTTCCGGAACAATCTGTTCGAACTCGGCCACGGCCTTCAGGCCCAGTTCGTAATCCACACCGGAGAACGTCTCGCCGACGTCGAAGGAGTCGCCGTTGCGGTTGTAGTTCCGGTGGTCGTTCTCGGCGAAGGTGGTCTCCTTCGTGTACTTGCCGGAGAGCAGCCCGGACGCGAGCGGCACCCTTGCAATGATGCCCACGTTCGCGGCCTTTGCGGCCGGAAGGACCTCATCCAGGGGCTTGAGGCGGAACGCATTGAGGATGATCTGGACGGAGGCGGTGCCCTTGTGCCGGATGGCTTCCAGGGCTTCGTCGGTGCGCTCCACGCTCACGCCGTAGTTCCGGATGGCTCCCTCGGACACCAGGGTGTCCAGGGCGTCGTACACCTCGGCGTTGCTGTACACGGGGGTGGGCGGGCAGTGCAGCTGGACCAGGTCCAGGGTGTCAGTGCCCAGGTTCTTCCGGGAGCGGTCCACCCACTGGCGGAAGTTGGCCAGCGTGTAGTGTTCCGGCTTCTGGTCCACCCGGCGGCCCATCTTGGTGGCGACAGTGATATCCAGCCCAGGGTTGTCCGCGAGGAACTTTCCGATGGCCTGCTCGCTCTTGCCGTCGCCGTAGACGTCTGCGGTGTCGAAGAAGTTCACGCCTGCTTCCACGGAGGCGGCCAGGATGGCCTGCGCCTGGGCCGGGTCAACGTTGCCCCAGTCCGCGCCAAGCTGCCAGGTGCCCAGCCCCACAATGGACACGTTCCGTCCGGTCTTGCCTAAAATCCGCTGTTCCATCCCTTGACTATATGCAACGATGCAACGCGGGGTCAGATTTGGCCCCCTGAACGCGCTTCAGACGGCATTATGTGACCCCGCGTTGGTCAGGACAGGCCCGAGCGCTGCAGGTTCGGCACCAGCCCCGCCCCCTTGAGCCCCAGGTAGATCTTGTCCCGGGCGATGGGCAGCGACGCGAAGCGCACGCCGGTGGCGTTGCGGATGGCGTTCGCGAGCGCCGGAGCCACGGGATTGAACGGGCTCTCGCTCATGGACTTGGCACCCAGCGGACCCATCGTGTCGTTGGTGTCCGCGAAGTACACCTCGCTCCGGGGCACGTCCGCGAAGGTGGGGATGTGGTACTGCCGCAGGATGTCGGTAGTGACCCGGCCGGCGTCGTCAATCACCACCTCTTCATACAGCGCGGCGCCGATGGCCTGGGCAATCCCGCCTTCGATCTGGCCACGGCATTGGCGCGGATTCACCACCACGCCGGCATCCGCCGCCTGCACGCTCTGCAGGATTTTCAGCTCGCCCGTGCCGCGGTTCACCGCCACGCGGAAGCCGTGCACGTTGAACGCCACGGAGCGTGGCGTCCCGCCCCACCGCCCTTCTGCTGCGAGTTCGACGCCGGCTTCCGCAGCCGCCTGCGCCAGTTCAGCAAGTGCCATGGGAGTTCCGTCAATGACCACGGAGCCGCCGTCGAGGACGCAGGCGGAGGCCTGGGTCTGCCGGATGCCGGCGGCAAAAGCCCGGATCCGCACTGCCAGTTCCTCTGCGGCGGCCAGGGTTGCCTTTCCTGCCACTACGGTTCCGGCAGAGCCGAACGCACCGGTGTCATGCTCAATGAGGTCCGTATCCGACTGCCGGACCACTACCTTGGTTGCTTCGGTGGACAGCGCCGTGGCGGCCAGCTGCGCGTGGACTGTGGTGGTGCCGTTGCCGAACTCGGCGGTCCCGACGTCGGCCTGGTACGTTCCGTCCGGCAGGAGCCGGAGCCGGGAATGGGCGAAGTGGCCGCGCGGGGGAACGGTGTCGATCATGGAGAGCGCGGTGCCCTCGCCGGTCAGCCATTCGGGTCCCAGCTCGTCCAGGCCGGCGGCACGGTAACGCTCCTGGCCGCGGGCCAGGGCGTCGCGGACCAGGCTCAGGCATTGGTCCAGGCCGTAGCTGCCGTAGTGGACGTCCTCCTCGGGCTCCGGCTGGGTGGACAGCATCAGGTCGCCTTCGCGCACCATGTTCCGGCGGCGGAACTCGAATGGATCCATCCCGATGCCGGCCGCGAGCTCGTCCATGGCGGACTCGATGGCGAAGATCATCTGGCTCAGCCCGTAGCCGCGGAATGCCCCGGCCGGGACCGTGTTGGTGTACATCGCGTGGGCGTCCACCTTTTTATTGGCGCACTTGTAGACACTCAGGGATTCGCCGCAGCCGTGGAACATCACGCCAGGCCCGTGGTTGCCGTAGGCGCCGGTGTTCGTCAGGACGTCCAGTTCCAAAGCTGTGAGCCGGCCGTCGTTGCTGGTGCCGGCGCGGAGCTTGATGGTGAACGGATGCCGGGTGGTGGTGGCAGTGAACTGTTCGGTCCTGGTCAGCTCGAGCTGGACGGGCCGCCCGAGCTTCAATGCGGCGAGCGCCACGATGTCCTCGGTCAGGACTTCCTGTTTGCCGCCGAAGCCGCCGCCCACCCGGCCGGCCACCACGTGCACCTGCTCCTCCGGCAGCCCGAAGACCCGGCACAGCGTCCTGCGGACCAGGAACGGAACCTGGCTGGAGGTACGGACCTGCAGCCGCCCTTCGCTGTCCACCGACGCAATGGCCGCATGGGTTTCCAGGGCAACGTGCTGGACGCGCTGGGTTTGGTACGTGCGTTCGTGGATGAAGTCGGCCTGGGCGAAGCCCTCGGCCACGCTGCCCAGTTCGGAGTGCAGTTCCGCCACCACGTTGCGGTCGGGCCGGGAAATGCGGGCCGAGGTTCCGTCTTTGTCGCCGTGCACCAGCGGCGCGCCGGGGACCAGTGCGTCCTGCGGCGTAAAGACTGCAGGCAGTTCCTTGTAGTCAACTGCCAGTGCCCGCACGCCTGCTTCTGCAGCGGCCACAGTTTCAGCTACCACCGCGGCCACCCGCTGGCCCCGGAACCGCACCACGTCGTCGAGCACGCGGGTATCGTCGGGGTCGTCCGTGAACAGTTCGTGCTGCGCGGTGGAAAACAGCTGTTCCGGCGCGTCCTGGTGGGTGAAGACCGCAACAACGCCGGGAACCTTCAATGCAGCGCCAGTATTGATGGACAGCACCCGGGCATGCGCGTGCGGCGAGCGCAGGAGCTTGAGGTGAAGCAGGCCCTGCAGCTGGTCCGCCGGAACGTCCAGCGTGTAGCGGGCGGTCCCGGTGACCACCGCCCGGCTGGCAGGTGCGGGGACGTCGTCGCCCAGCTGCCCCGGCACAGGATCCGGCTGCCCCTCCCCGGCGATTCCGGAGCCCGGTCCCTGGGGAGCCGGGTGGCCGGCGTGGCCGCAGACGGCATCGGAGATGGCCCGGTATCCGGTGCAGCGGCAAAGGTTGCCTTTGAGGTTCCGGGGCAGGTTCTCCTTCTGGTCGTCGTCGAAGGTGGCGGCCGTCATGACCATGCCGGCCGTGCAGAATCCGCACTGGAAGCCCTGCCGCTCCATGAACTGCTGCTGCACGGGGTGCAGGTCTGCGCCGGCAGTTGACGCCAGGCCCTCGATGGTGGTGACGGCGTGGCCTTCCGCCCGGACGGCCGGGTAGATGCAGCTGTGCACGGGAGTGCCGTCCACGTGCACGGTGCAGGCGCCGCAGTCTCCGCCGTCGCAGCCTTTCTTTACCCCCAGGTTGCCCTGTTCCCGCAGGAAGGTGCGCAGGCACTGGCCGGGGCGCGGTTCCGTCCCGGCCGGAATGCCGTTGATCTCGATGGCCATGCTCAGGCCCCTTCCTGCTGTGCGTTAAGTCCCGGTGCTTGGAGTCCACGGTCGGACGGCGGCCAGAAGTCGCCGGAGATGCGGAGCCCGGGTGCCCCTGCGGGGGCCGCGAGCTCGGCACGGATCTCTTCGGCCAGGCGGTAGGTCATGTCCCGGCGCCAGGCCGGAAGCCCGTGGATGTCGTTGTGGTAAAGGTTTGTGGGAACGGCCTCGTCGAGGGCCCGCGCGAGCGCGTCCGTGTCCGGCAGCGCATCGAAGCGCAGCTGCACGGGCCGTTTGGTGGCGGCGGTGACGGTGAGGACAAAGGATGTGCCGCCGTCGAGCCGTCCTATCAGCAGCACCCCGGACCTGCCGAGGTTGCTCAGTGAGAGGCGGCGGAACGCCACCCGGGAGGCAAGGGCCGACGCCGGGAGGTGGATACTGCGCAGGAGCTCGCCGGGTGCCAGGCAGTTCGTCGCGTCGCCGGTAACGAACTCGGTGACGGGCACGCTTCGGGTGGAGCCGCCGGGCCCAAGGATGGTGGCGGTGCCGTCCAGCGCGGCGCAGAGCGAGATCATGGGGCCCGCGGGCAGGGACGTGCACAGGTTGCCGCCCACGGTGGACATGTTCCACACCTTAAAGGAGGCCACGAAGGAGTCGCAGCACGGGCGGACCAGGTCCAGGCCGGGCCAGCTGCGGTCCGCGGCCGCGGGCAACCCGGGAAGTTTGTACAACTCGGCGACGTTGCAGATGGCGGCGAGTTCGATGCCGCCGTCCGTGACGGTCACCGGGGTCCAGCCCGCGGATCCCAGGTCGAGGAGGCGCTTCAAGGGCTGCGGCCCGAACGCGAAGCTGCCGTAGGAGAAAAGGACAGTGCCGCCGGCCAGCCAGGCGTCGCCGTCGCGCCATTGCCCGGGGTCGGTGGTGGGGACCACCGACTCGATGGTGTTCATGTCCATGCAATCTCCTGCTGTTTAACGTTGTTGGGCGCCGGCGCGTGGGCCGGGCTGTCAGCTGGCTGTGCAGCCGCCTGGTGGATGGGGCCGGAGGTTTCCCTCAACGGCTGGTGGGATGCTGCTGCGGTCCTGGCGGCGATGAGCTCGGCCAGGACGGAGACAGCTACTTCGGCGGGAGTGACTGCCCCGATGTCCAGGCCCAGTGGCGAGTGGAGCTGGGCGATCCGCTCGGGGCGCACGCCCCTGTCCAGGAGCGCGTCCACCCGTTGTGCGTGGCTGCGCCGCGAGCCAAGGGCCCCGATGAAGGCGACGTCCAGCCCCAGCGCGGCGTGGAGCAGCGGAATATCGAACTTGGGGTCGTGGGTGAGGACGCAGATGACTGTCCTGCTGTCCATGCGTCCAGCGGCGGCCTCCGCTGCAAGGTATTGATGCGGCCATGCCGTGACCACTTCATCCGCTGTTCCGAACCGGGCCTGGGCGGCGAAGGCGGGGCGGGCGTCCACCAGCGTCACGTGGTAGCCCAGGGGTTTGGCGGCCGGCAGCAGTGCGGCACTGAAGTCGTTGGCGCCGAACACCAGCAGGCGCGGCGGTGCCAGCCGGGACTCCACCAGCACGGCGGCCCCGCCGGTGCACAGGCCTGCGCCGGCCAGGTCCAGGACGCCGGTGCCGCCGGCGCGCAGGAAGGATACGAGCTGGACAGCCCGGGCCCTTCCTGCGCCTCCATCCGTGCCCGGCAACGTATCCAGCAGCGCAGCGAGTGCCGGATGCCCCGTCACGCTGGCGGAGCCGGGAGCCGGAATAACGACGGCGTTGCTGCCGCCACCATTGGATTGCGGGTCCAGGTTCCGGACCAGCGCCACCGGCTCGTCCGGTCCGTAAGCTGCCAGCTGCCGGACCGCTTCGCCCAGCGCACAGTGGTGGCGCCGGTTGGCCGGCTCGATGTGCACGTCCAGCTCTCCCCCGCAGGTGAGCCCGGCGGCGAAGGCATCCTCGGCACTGAAGCCGAAGGTCTCAAGGCGCGTGGCGCCGTCGTCCATTGATTCCAAAGCTGCCGCCACAACGGCTCCTTCTACACAGCCGCCGGAGAGGCTGCCCAGGATGGCGCCAATGCCGGATACCAGCATGGAGGTCCCCACCGGCCGGGGAACGGAGCCGCTGGCCCGCACGATGGTGGCCACTGCAAACCGCTGGCGGCCAAGGGCCGGGGCCCAGCCACTCAGTGAAGGGATCAGGTCAAGCATGGCGGCACTCCTTCTTCCGCGCTGCGGTGGTGTCCATATTGTCGTTCCTATTGGGGGCCGGGCCAAGCATTGGCCCGGCCCCGGTAGTCGGAATGGCTGTTAGGCGCCGAGCAGCAGGTTGATCGGACCGCGGGCGAAATACACCAGGAACCCGGCGCTGACCACCCACATCAGCGGATGGACCTTCTTTGCCTTGCCGGATGCGGCGCCGATGATGGCCCAGCTGATGAAGCCCACGCCGATGCCGTTGGCGATCGAGTAGCTCAGCGGCATCGTGACGATGGTGAGGAAGGCCGGCAGGGCCACGGTGAACTTGCTGAACTTGATCTCGCGGATCTGCGCCATCATCATCGCGCCCACCACCACCAGTGCTGCGGCGGCCACCTCGAGCGGGACCACGCTGGTGAGGGGGGTGAGGAACATGGAACCGAGGAACAGGACACCGGTCACTACGGAGGCCAGCCCCGTGCGGGCTCCTTCGCCGATGCCGGCCGCGGAGTCGATGTACACGGTGTTGGAGGAGCCGGAGGTTGCCCCGCCCGCGATCGCTCCGAAGCCTTCCACGATGAAGGCGGACTTCAGCCGGGGGAACGTGCCGTCCTTATGCGCCACGCCGGCGCTCTTGGCCAGTCCGGTCATGGTTCCCATGGCGTCGAAGAAGTTGGTAAACACGAGGGTGAACACCAGCATGGTGGCCGCGAGACCGCCGATCCTGCCGAAGGCTCCGAACAGGTCGAACTGTCCCACCAGGCCCAGGTCCGGTGCGGACACCAACTGTCCTGAGAGGACCGGGGTGTTCAGGTGCCAGCCACCGGGGTTGGTGGCGCTCGCCGGTCCGAGGTGCAGGATGGCTTCGACGACGGCGGCCAGGAAGGTGGTGGCCACAATCCCGATCAGCAGGCCGCCCTGGACCTTGCGGGCCACCAGGATGCCCATGGCCAGCAGGCCCACGATGAACACCAGGGTGGGTATCGAGGTGATGGAGCCGCCGTTGCCGAGCTGGACCGGCGGGCCGCCCGCCGTCGCCTTGACGAAGCCGGAATCGACGAACCCGATGAAGGCGATGAACAGGCCGATGCCCACCGTAATGGCGGCCTTCAGCTCCTTCGGGACGGCCCGGAAGATGGCCGTGCGGGCACCGGTAATCCCGAACAGGACGATCAGGATGCCGTTGATCACCACCAGGCCCATGGCTTCCGCCCACGTGACCTCCTGGATCACGGAGACGGCCAGGAAGGAGTTGATGCCGAGTCCGGCGGCCAGGCCGAAGGGCAGGTTGGCGATGAGCCCGAAGAGGATGGTCATCACGCCAGCGGTGAGTCCGGTGACGGCGCCCACCTGCGCAGCGGACAGCCATCCCCCGGCAACATCGGTGGGGGCGTTGTCCGCGCTGAAACCGCCCAGGATCAGGGGGTTGAGGATGACGATATACGCCATGGTGAAGAAGGTGACCAGGCCGCCGCGGAACTCGCGGGCCAGCGTGGAACCGCGCTGGGTGATCTGGAAGAACCGGTCCAGGAACGAGTCCGACGCCGGAGGTTGGGGAGTGGTGTTCGCGCGCTTTTGCGTGCGGATGCTTGGAGCCGAATGCTCCTCGTGTGAGTTGTCCAGGATAGTCATTTCAGCCGCCGGGCCTAGTAGTCGATCCTGGTGTCGAGTGTGTTCCAGGTGTTGAACGGCTCCAGCGGCGCGGGGGCCGCCGGATCATCCAGCACCAGCTTCGAGACCGGCATCAGGGAGTCCCTGTCCTGGTTGTCGAAGTATTCGTAGAAAACGGCGTCATCGAAGCCAACGGAGGCGGCGTCATGCCGGTCGGCGGCGAAGACCACCTTTTCCACCCGGGCCCAAAGCGCGGACGCGAGGCACATGGGGCACGGCTCGCAACTGGTGTAGAGGACGGCCCCGCTTAGGTCGAAGGTGCCAAGCTCGCGGCAGGCGGTGCGGATTGCGGTGACTTCGGCATGCGCGGTGGGATCGTTGTCCGCGGTGACGCGGTTGACGCCGTCGAACGCGCGGCCGTCAGCCGTAACGATCATGGCTCCGAAGGGGCCCCCGCTGTTCAGGACGTTGGCCGTGGCCAACCTGATGGATCTGGCCAGAAACTGTTCGGCCGTGACGGTGGTACTCATGATGCGACTTCCTTTTGCCGGGAAGCCCGTTGCCGCTTGCAGGACCAGTAGAACCAGGTGCGAACGGTTACCAGGCTTCAGCATGTGCTGTGAAGGTTAAGTTGCGCCTGGTAGATAGCTTCCCGGTGACCGGATGCCCGCCTTTGGCAAGATCGAGATTAGCACCGGACTGTGGGCTGCGCCATACTTTTCTGGAATTTTAATTTCGCAATGTGAAATCCATGTTTCGCGGGGTTCACTCCTGCCGCGGTCATAATCCGTGGCGTTGACGCCGGAGCCTATGCCTTCTAGCCTAGGTGCCAGCCGCGCCGCTTCCGGGACTGAACCCGGAGGGCGCGGCCGCCTGGATCAGCAGACAGGGCCTCACTGAGCTGGAATGACACCAACAACGCTCAGAGAAGGACAGCCATGACGCCATCCGTTTCCCGTTTGTGGATCAAAAACCCGCAGGCAGCTTTTACCGCCAATCACCTCGACGCTTCAGGCGGGCTGGTGGTCAGCGGCGGTGTTATCACCGAGGTTCTTGCCGCAGGCCAGCAGCCGTCCGCGCCGTGCGATGAGATTTTTGACGCCGGAAAGCACGTGCTGCTGCCGGGCCTGATCAACACGCACCACCACTTCTACCAGACCCTGACACGGGCTTGGGGTCCGGTGGCGAATGCGCCGCTGTTCCCGTGGCTGCAGAACCTGTATCCGGTGTGGGCGCGCCTCACTCCGCGGGACCTGGAGCTCGCCACCACAGTGGCGCTGGCGGAACTCCTGCTTTCCGGCTGCACCACGGCAGCGGACCACCATTACCTCTTCCCCGCGGGCCTTGAGGATGCGATCGATATCCAGGTGGAGGCCGTCCGCCGGCTGGGCATGCGCGCCACCCTCACCCGCGGTTCCATGACCCTGGGCACGGACGACGGCGGCCTGCCGCCGCAGTCAACCGTGCAGGCAGCCGAGGTGGTGCTGGCCGACAGCGAACGGCTGGTGCACCAGTACCACGAACGGGGCGACGATGCGGTGATCCAGGTTGCCCTGGCTCCGTGCTCACCGTTTTCGGTCACCAAGGAAATCATGGCCGAAAGCGCGGCTCTCGCCGAACGGCTGGACGTCCGGCTGCACACCCACCTGGCGGAGACCCTGGATGAGGAGGACTTCTGCCGGGAAATGTTCGGGCTGCGGACCGTGGACTACCTGGACAGCGTGGGCTGGCTGACGGACCGCACCTGGCTGGGCCACGGCATCCACTTCAGCGACGCGGAGATCGCCAGGCTGGGAGCCGCGGGCACCGCCGTCGCGCACTGCCCCACCTCGAACATGCGGCTGGCGTCGGGAACCGCACGCGTCCTGGAACTGGAGGACGCCGGGGCTCCCGTGGGTCTGGGAGTGGACGGCTCGGCGTCGAACGATGCCTCGAACATGATCCTGGAAGCGCGGCAGGCCCTCTACCTCCAGCGGCTGCGGTACGGGGCGGACGTTCCGGTGGAGCGTGCGCTGGGCTGGGCAACCCGCGGCTCCGCGGCGGTTCTTGGCCGTCCCGGGCTGGGCCAGCTGGCTCCCGGTATGCAGGCGGACCTGGCCCTCTTCCGGCTGGATGACCTGCGCTTCTCCGGCAGCCATGATCCGGTGGCCGCGCTGCTGCTGTGCGCCGCGGACCGGGCGGACCGGGTGATGGTGGGCGGACAGTGGCGCGTGGTGGACGGCCAGATCCCGGGACTCGATATCGCCGGCCTGATCACGGAACATTCAGCGGCCGCGCGCCGGCTGGTGAACGGCTAGCCGGATCGCCCTGTAACCCTCCGCGACGCGCAGATTCAGCTGTGACGCAGAAAAGGACTGGCGAGACCCATATATCGGTCTCGCCAGTCCTTTTGCGCAGCGGAATTGAGGGTGCGTGTCGCCAGCGTAGATGCGCGTCGCCAGCAGGGCCTGGTGAAAGCTCGCCCGTTGTGCGCCGGCTACGAACGGCGGTTGAAGCCCGGGAGTGCCTGGACCCAGCGCGAGAAGCGGCCGGGAACGTGCTCCCGGTCCGCAGGAAGGTAGAAGTCAGGATCCGTCCCGCCGCCAAGGGGGAGGTAGAACTCCGGGACTGAAGCTGCCGCTGTGGGTGCCGGTGAAACCGGCGTGCTGTCCTGCTGGTACATCTGATCCTCCTTCGAGGTATGAGGTTTAGTTCCACAAAACGGAAAAGAACTTTTGCTATGTGGAATAGCTTATGGCTGCCTCCGCTGGTTCGTCAATGGTCTGCTCCCGGTTCGGTCACAATCTGAATTTTCGATTTGTGATGTACACCACCGGCTTCCGGAGGTACGCTTGGTGTCAATTCGTGGCACAGGTCACGTAACCTGGGAGCAGCAGGCAGGGTCGTAATGAGCTGGCATCAATGGATGCCGGCTCTTTTTTGTTGGGTCGGCTCCACCGGAAACGCGCTTGAAACGCGCGCTTAATTTCAGTGATGGAACCTAGGTTCCACTTACCGGAAGTTGGGAAAAGACCATGAGCAGCAAGATCATCCTCGGCGAGAACCAGTACGGCAAGGCCGAGGTCCGGGTCGTCAAGATCACCCGCGACACCGACCGCCACGAAATCGAAGACCTCAACGTCACCTCGCAGCTGCGGGGCGATTTCGCGGCTGCACACCTTGAGGGCGACAACGCCCACGTGGTGGCCACCGACACCCAGAAGAACACCATTTACGCCTTCGCCCGTGAGGGCGTTGGCTCGCCCGAGGCGTTCCTGCTTCGCCTCGGCGAGCACTTCACCTCCAGCTTCGACTGGGTCACCGGCGGCCGCTGGGAGGTCGAGTCCTACACCTGGGACCGGATCCAGGCCCACGGCACCGAGCACGACCACTCCTTCGTGCGCAACGGCCAGGAAGTCCGCACGGCAGTCCTGGTCCGCGACGGAGCCACCACCCACCTGATCTCCGGACTCAAGGACCTGACCGTCCTGAAGTCCACCCAGTCCGGCTTCGTGGGCTACCCGAAGGACCAGTACACCACCCTGCCCGAGACCACGGACCGCATCCTGGCCACCGACGTCTCGGCCCGCTGGCGCTTCAAGACCGGCACCGACTTCAGCACCCTGGACTTCAACAAGAGCTACGACGACGTCAAGGGACTCCTGCTCGAAGGCTTCACGGAGAAGTACTCCCACGCCCTCCAGCAGACCCTGTTCGACATGGGCACCAAGGTACTGGAAGCCCACAGCGAGATCGACGAGATCAAGTTCTCGATGCCCAACAAGCACCACTTCCTGGTGGACCTCTCGCCCTTCGGCCTCGACAACCCCAACGAGGTCTTCTTCGCCGCCGACCGCCCCTACGGCCTGATCGAGGCCACCGTCCAGCGCGACGACGCCACCCCCGCGGACATCGCCTGGTCCGGCATCGCCGGCTTCTGCTAGACCGCACCGCATCGGTGGTTGAGCTTGTCGAAACCTCGACGGGCTCAACCACCGGTGGTTGGGCCCGTCGAAACCACCGGCCCCACCCCACGTCTTTCATCACCGTTAGCCAGACACCGTTAGCCAGACAATGTCGTCTGCCATGAACCAAGAAAGTCTGCCATGAACTTCAGAAAGAAACCGGCCGCTGCTGCCGCCGGAAAAGGCACCCGTTCGGCCCGGCCAGAGGACCAAAAGCTCCCCATCGCCAGCACCTTCGCGTACGGCTTCCAGCACGTCCTCACCATGTACGGCGGCATCATCGCCCCGCCCCTGATCATTGGCGCCGCCGCCGGAATGTCCTCGCAGGACATCGGCCTGCTGATCGCGGCCTGCCTCTTCGTCGGCGGCCTGGCCACCATCCTGCAGACAGTGGGCATCCGCTTCTTCGGCTCGCAACTGCCGCTGGTCCAAGGCGTTTCCTTCGCGGGCGTCTCCACCATGGTGGCCATCGTGCACGGCGGCGGCGGGATCCAGGCAGTCTTCGGGTCCGTTATTGCCGCTTCATTGATCGGCCTGCTGATCACTCCACTTTTCTCGAAGATCATCCGGTTCTTCCCGCCCGTGGTTACCGGTACGGTGATCACCACCATCGGGCTGACCCTGATGCCGGTGGCCGCCAACTGGGCCATGGGCGGCAACAGCAAGGCCGAGAACTACGGCAGTATGGCCAACATCGGGCTGGCCGCGGCCACCATGGCCATCGTCCTGCTGCTCAGCAAGGTGGGCAGCGCCGCGATTTCCCGGCTCTCTATCCTGCTCGCCATGGTCCTGGGCACCCTGATCGCATTCGCCTTCGGCATGGCCGACTTCTCCAAAGTGGGCCAGGGCGAGATCGTCGCGTTCCCCACCCCGTTCGCGTTCGGCCCGCCCGTGTTCGAGATTGCCGCCATCATCTCCATGCTGATCGTCATCCTGGTCACCCTGACCGAGACCTCGGCAGACATCATTGCCGTCGGCGAGATCGTCGGCACCAAGGTCGATTCGAAGCGGATCGGCGACGGGCTCCGGGCGGACATGCTCTCCTCCGCCATCTCCCCGCTGTTCAACTCCTTCACCCAGAGCGCGTTCGCACAGAACGTGGGCCTGGTGGCCATCACCGGCGTCAAGAGCCGCTTCGTGGTCAGCGCCGGCGGCCTGATCCTGGTGATCCTCGGCCTCCTTCCCGTCCTTGGCCGGGTGGTCGCAGCGGTGCCGACGCCCGTCCTCGGAGGTGCCGGCGTCGTACTCTTCGGCACGGTGGCCGCCAGCGGCATCCGCACGCTGTCCAAGGTGGAGTACAAGAACAACATGAACCTGATCATCGTGGCGGCGTCCATCGGGTTCGGCATGATCCCCATCGCCGCGCCGGCCTTCTACGACAAGTTCCCGTCCTGGTTCGGCACCATCTTCCACTCCGGCATCAGCTCCGCCGCGGTGATGGCCATCCTGCTGAACCTGCTCTTCAACCACCTCAAGGCCGGCAACTCGGACAACCAGTCCGTGTTTGTGGCCGGAACCGAGCGCGTGGTCCGGGAAGAGGACCTCAAATGCCTGGCCGACGGCGACCGCTTCGAAGGCGGCAGGCTCATCGACTGCGACGGCAAGGAAGTCCGCGTCGAGTCGTCCGAAAAGGCGTCAGAGCACTGACCCTCCCCGCAAGTACGACGGCGGCCCGCGTCCGGAAGGAGCGGGCCGCCGGCGTTGTCAGCACAGGAGGTGCGGC
>NZ_VHIJ01000001.1:16672-95466 GCF_006680095.1 Pseudarthrobacter sp. B4EP4b
GAGCACTGACCCTCCCCGCAAGTACGACGGCGGCCCGCTTCCGGAAGGAGCGGGCCGCCGTCGTTGTCAGCACAGGAGGTGCGTCAGGTGCGGTTGAGTTCCAGCGAGATGGCCTCGGCGGCCTCGCGGAGGACGGGCACGGCTTTGTCAGCGAAGTGCTCGTCCACGCGGGAGACGGGACCGGAGACCGAGATGGCCGTGGGGGTGGGGGCATTGGGCACCGCCATGGCGAAGCAGCGCACGCCGAGTTCCTGCTCCTCCTCGTCAATGGAGTAGCCCCGCTCACGGGTGAGCTTCAGGTCGGCCAGGAGTTCCTCGACGTCGCCAATGCTCTTGGCAGTTGGCGTCGGCATCCCGGCGCGGGTCACGATGCCGCGGACCGTCTCGTCATCCAGCTGCGCGAGGATCGCCTTCCCGACGCCGGTGGCGTGGGTATGGGCGCGCCGGCCCACCTCCGTGAACATGCGCATCGAGTGCAGCGAGGGCACCTGTGCAACGTAGATCACCATGTCCGAGTCCAGCACGGCCATGTTCGAGGTCTCCCCCAGCCGGTCCACCAGCGTCTTGAGCTGCGGACGCGCCACGGCACCCAGCTGCTTGTTTGCTCCTTCACCCAAGCGGATGAGCCGCGGGCCCAGTGCATAGCGCCGGTTGGGCAGCTGGCGGATATAGCCCAGGGACACCAGCGTCCGCAGCAGGCGGTGGATGGTGGGCAGCGGAAGGTCGGTGGACGAGGACAGTTCACTGAGCGTCACGTCGCCGCCGGCATCCGTGATGAGCTCCAGCAGTTCGAAGACGCGCTCTACCGACTGCACACCGCCCGAGGCTTTTTCTGCCATTCCGTTGTCTCCTACGGCTCGGAATCTGACAACTCTTATCCGCATCGTGAAAAGAATTGCTTAGAACACCCAACATACAGCACCCCGGTTCACGGCGCGATGCACTCGCACCAGTCATACAAGGAGGGCTTGTATTTCCATCTTGTAGATAATAATATCCATAATACGAAAACATTGATTTCGCGAACATACACCGGACACGGCCGATCAGAAGGCCCAACAGGAGGACATTCAATGGCGAACCCCAGCCCCGGAAATTCGATCACCCTGCGCGTGGAAGCACCGTCGAGCTTCAGCGCCACCAGCGAGCTTGCCGCAGCCGTGGGAGCGGCGGGCGCAGCCATCACCGCACTGGACGTCAGCGAATCCCACCACGAGACCCTCGTTGTGGACGTCACCTGCAACACCACCGACGACGAACACGCCGCCCGCGTCAAGGACGCCCTCAACGCGCTCGACGGCGTCACGGTCCAGTACGTCTCGGACCGCACCTTCCTCATGCACCTGGGCGGCAAGCTGGAAGTCGTCCCCAAGGTAGCCCTGCGCAACCGCGACGATCTTTCCCGCGCCTACACTCCCGGCGTCGCCCGCGTCTGCCTGGCCATCGCCGAGGATCCCGCGGCAGCCCGCAACCTCACCGTCAAGCGCAACACCATCGCCGTCCTCACCGACGGTTCGGCCGTCCTGGGCCTGGGCAACATCGGCCCCGCCGCCGCCCTTCCGGTGATGGAAGGCAAGGCGGCGCTGTTCAAGCAGTTCGCCAACGTTGACGCCTGGCCCGTCTGCCTGGATACCCAGGACACCGAGGAGATCATCATGATCGCCAAGGCCATGGCCCCCGTGTACGGCGGCATCAACCTCGAGGACATCGCCGCCCCGCGCTGCTTCGAGATCGAGAACCGGCTCCGCGAGGAACTGGATATCCCGGTGTTCCACGACGACCAGCACGGTACGGCCATCGTCACCCTGGCAGCCCTGGTCAACGCACTGCGCGTGGTGGGCAAGAAGCTGGACGAGGTGAAGATTGTGGTGTCCGGCGTCGGAGCAGCCGGCTCTGCCATCATCCAGCTCCTGAAGGCCCAGGGGGCGCAGCACATCATCGCCGCCGGCCGCTCCGGTGCCATCCACTCCGGCGAGACCTACGGTGACGAGCACCGCAGCTGGATCGCGGCGAACACCAATGAGGAAGGCTTCGCCGGCACCCTGCACGAGGCCCTCGCCGGCGCGGATGTGTTCATCGGCGTCAGCGCCCCGCACGTGATCGGCGAGGAGCAGGTGGCCTCGATGGCAGAGAACGCCATTGTGTTCGCCATGGCCAACCCGACGCCGGAAATCGATCCGGTCATCGCCTCCCGGCACGCGGCCGTGGTGGCCACCGGCCGCAGCGACTTCCCCAACCAGATCAACAACGTGCTGGCTTTCCCGGGCTTCTTCCGCGGCCTGCTCGACGCCGGAGCCTCGGACATCACCCCGGAGATGCTGGTGGCCGCCGCGGAAGCGATCGCCAACCGGGTAGCTGACGATGAGCTCAATGCCAGCTACATTATCCCCAGCGTCTTCGATCCCCACGTGGCCGCCGATGTTGCCTCTGCCGTTGCCGCCGCCGCCCACGCTGCCAACGTGGCAACCGCGGCTGCAGCCAAGGAACTCGAAGAAGCCCTGGCCAGCGCCTGATTCACCGCCTGACTTCAGTACAAGGAAAGGACCAGAAATGGCCATCACTGTCACAGACCCCCGGCCCATCGAGCGCGCGGAGGAGATCCTCACCCCGAAGGCCCTGGCCTTCATCGAGGAGCTCCACACCCGCTTCGCCGGCACCCGCAACGAGCTCCTGGCAGCCCGCGCCGTGAAGCGGCAGCACGTGGCCGAGACCGGCAAGCTGGACTTCCTGCCGGAGACGCAGGACGTGCGCGACGGCGACTGGAAAGTTGCGCCGGCACCGGCGGCTTTGCAGGACCGCCGGGTGGAGATGACCGGACCCGCCTCACCGGCAAAGATGGCCATTAACGCACTGAACTCAGGCGCCAAGGTGTGGCTCGCGGACCTCGAGGATGCCAGCACCCCCACCTGGGGCAACGTCATCGACGCCATCCTGAACCTCCGCGACGCCGCCCAGGGCACCCTCAGCTACACCTCGGAGGAGGGCAAGGAATACCGGCTCCGCACGGACGCGCCGCTCGCCGTGGTGGTGGCCCGCCCCCGCGGCTGGCACATGCAGGAAAAGCACCTGCTGCTTAACGGCGAGCCTGCCGTTGGTGCGCTGGTGGACTTCGGCCTGCACTTCTTCCACGTCGCCAAGCAACTGGTGCTCAACGGGCAGGGACCGTACTACTACCTGCCCAAGATGGAGAGCCACCTCGAGGCGCGGCTGTGGAACGACGTCTTTGTCTTCGCCCAGGACTACCTGGGACTGGGCCAGGGCACCATCCGCGCCACCGTGCTGATCGAGACCATCCCGGCCGCATTAGAGATGGACGAGATCCTGTACGAACTGCGGGACCACGCCTCCGGCCTGAACGCCGGCCGCTGGGACTACCTGTTCAGCATCATCAAGTACTTCCGGGACGCCGGCGAGGAGTTCGTCCTCCCGGACCGCGCCTCGGTGGCCATGACCGCCCCCTTCATGCGCGCCTACACCGAACTGCTGGTCAAGACCTGCCACAAGCGCGGCGCCTTCGCCATGGGCGGCATGGCGGCCGTGATCCCCAACCGCCGGCACCCCGAGGTCACCGAGGCCGCCTTCGCCAAGGTCCGTGCCGACAAGACCCGTGAGGCAAATGACGGCTTCGACGGCTCCTGGGTGGCACACCCGGACCTCGTGCCCACCTGCCGCGAAGTGTTTGATGCAGTGCTCGGCGACAAGCCGAACCAGCTGGACAAGCAGCGCCCCGAGGTCAACGTGACCGCGGAACAGCTGCTGGACGTCACCTCCGCCGAGGGCCAGGTCACCGAAGCCGGGCTGCGCCTGAACCTGTACGTGGCCATCGCCTACACGGCCGTGTGGTTGTCCGGGAACGGTGCCGTGGCCATCCACAACCTGATGGAGGACGCCGCCACCGCGGAAATCTCCCGCTCCCAGGTGTGGCAGCAGATCCGCAACAAGTCGGTCCTCGCGGACACCGGCAACACGGCCACCCGCGAACTGGTGGAACGGATCCTGGGCGAGGAAACCGAGCGGCTCCGGACCGAGTTCGGCGACGAAGCCTTCCGCCGCTACTACCAGCCGGCCAGCGAACTGATCGCGGACATCTGCCTGTCCGAGGACTACACCGACTTCCTTACCACCCCGGCCTACGAACTGGTGGGCTGAGGCATGGCAGCATCACCCAAACCCTCACTGTCCGCCGGGGACCTGGCTGCCATCGACGGGCAGCTGGCCGCCACAGACCGCCTGCTGGAGCAGAACTACCCGGGCGACGACGGGTCGCGCCAGCCCGTCCATACGGTGTACGTCCCCGCGGACCGGTTCACGCCGTCGTTCGCTGCCGACTGGGGCGCCGAGGCCCTGGCTGCGGCCAACGCCCACGGCGGGCTGGAAAAGCTCGGTGCCCTGCTGGGCCAGGACGCCGCGCTGGCGGAGGCTGTTGCCCCGCGGGTGGAAGCGAAGCTGGCCAGCGAACCGATCGAGGACCTGCGGCTCGATTTTGAGGATGGGTTCGGGGACAGGGGCGACGACGCCGAGGACGCCGCCGCGGTTGCCGCGGCATCCGCTGTGGCCGCCGCAGCCGCAGCCGGGACCGCTCCCCCGTTCATCGGCATCCGCTTCAAGTGCTTCGAGGCGGCCACCCGCTCACGCGGGCTGCGGACGCTGGACCTGTTCGTTTCGGGCCTGGCCGCGACGGGCGAACTGCCGGAGGGCCTGGTCCTGACGCTGCCCAAGGTGACCACGGTGGCCCAGGTCAAGGCCATGGACTACGCCGTCTCCCGGCTGGAGGAAGTGCACTCGCTCCCGGCCGGACGGCTCCGCTTCGAGGTGCAGGTGGAAACCCCGCAGCTGATCCTGGGGCCGGAGGGAACATCGCCGGTGGCCCAGCTGCCGCACGCCGTCCCGGGCCGGATCAGCGGCCTGCACTACGGCACGTACGACTACTCCGCGTCGCTGCAGATCTCGGCTGAATACCAGTCCATGGAGCACCCGGTGGCGGACTTCGCCAAGGAAGTCATGCAGCTGGCCGTGGCCGGAACGGGCATCCGGCTCTCCGACGGCTCCACCAACATCATCCCCGTGGGCGACAACGTGGAGAACGCCTGGCAGCTGCACGGCCGCCTGGTCCGGCGGTCCCTGGAACGCGGCTACTACCAGGGCTGGGACCTGCACCCGGCCCAGCTGCCCAGCCGTTTCGCCGCCACCTACGCCTTTTACCGTCAGGGGCTTCCGGCAGCCGCCGCCCGCCTGCGGAACTACGTGGAGCAGACCGAAGGCGGCGTCATGGACGAACCCGCCACGGCCCGGGCCCTGGCCGCGTTTGTACTGCGCGGCGTCCAGTGCGGCGCCGTCGGTGCGGAGGAAGTCCAGGCGCTTGCCGGCGTCGGAATTCCGCAACTGACCGGACTGGCCCACCCACGGCTCGCTACCACTTCCAACTCCTAGGTAAGGATCCCTTATGGGCAAGTACTACTCCCCCACTGGCGGGCTGCCGCCGCAGACCCACCTGACCACCGAGCGGGCCATCGTCACCGAGGCGTACACGGTGATCCCGAAGGGCGTGATGACGGACATCGTCACGTCCAACCTGCCGGGCTTTTCGAACACCCGATCCTGGATCATCGCCCGCCCCATCTCAGGCTTCGCCACCACTTTCTCGCAGCTCATCGTTGAGATCGGACCGGGCGGCGGCGCCCCCAAAGCTGAGTTCGAGGCCGGGGTTGAAGGCGTCATCTTTGTGACCCGCGGAAAGGTCAACCTCACCCTCGACGGCGAACTCCACCAGCTGGAGGAAGGCGGCTACGCCTACCTGGCCGCAGGTTCGGAGTGGGGCCTGGAAAACGTCTCGGACGACGTCGTGTCCTTCCACTGGATCCGCAAGGCTTACGAACGCCTCGAGGGTTTCGAAGCCAAGTCCTTCGTCACCAACGAAAAGGACGTGGAACCCACGGCGATGCCGGACACCGACGGCGCCTGGAAAACCACCCGCTTCACGGACTCCAGCGACCTGGCCCACGACATGCAGGTGAACATCGTGACGTTCCAGCCCGGCGGCGTCATCCCGTTCCCGGAAACCCACGTGATGGAGCACGGCCTGTATGTCCTGGAGGGCAAGGCCATGTACCTGCTGAACAACGACTGGGTGGAAGTGGAGGCCGGCGACTTCATGTGGCTGCGCGCCTTCTGCCCGCAGGCCTGCTACGCCGGCGGCCCGGGCGAGTTCCGCTACCTGCTGTACAAGGACATGAACCGCCAGGTCCGCCTCACCTGAACCCCCTACCCCCAACTAAGTAGCGCCAAGTGTCGTTTTGGAGCCTCAAAACGGCACTTGGCGCTACTTAGTTGGGGGAAAATGGGCAGCATGGGCACAACCCCGGGCCGCGCGTGGAAGCGGGTCGCCGCTGTCCTGTGCACGGTACTGCTGGCGGCACCGTCAGCCGGCTGCACCGGGGAACCGCCTCCGCCAAAACCGGACAAGCCGGCAGCCTTCGCCCTTTTGGAATCCTTCAGCGCCCGGATGCTGGAGGAAGGCGCGCCCGCGGTTTTGATCGCCGTCCGGTCCAAGGACACCAGCTGGACGCACGCCTCGGGCGTACGGGACCTGGCAACACGTGAGCCTGCAGCAGTCTCCGATCCAGTCCGCATCGGCGGCATTACCGAATCCATGGTTGCTGTATCGGTCCTCAAGCTGGCTGAGGAGGGCAAACTCGACCTGGACAACCAGGTCAGCGACTACCTCCCGGAGTTCGGCCGCGTCCTCCATCCGCCCGGCCGGGTCACGGTCCGGCAGCTCTTGACCCATGAGTCCGGACTGCCCGACTTCTCAGTCCCCCTCCTGGCCTCCGGCGGGTGGGCGGAAACGATGAACCGGCCGCTCAGCCTTGAACAGCAGCTGGCCCTGGCCTCCACCATTCCCTGGGAACCGAGGCTGGCACGAATATTCAACTACTCGCGGTCCAATTACGCCGCCCTCGGGCTGCTGATCCAACGCCTGCGGGGGCAAAGCTTGAGCCGCGTCCTGGCCGCAGATGTTGCGCACCCGCTGGGCCTGACGGCAACCAGCCTTGGCGGCGTGCCCTCGCCCACCATGATCCACGGTTACATCACCGTGGAGGGCAAGCAGGTGGACGTGGCACATCCCGCCTGGCAGGCCGAGCTGCCCTCCGGCGGCGCCGTCTCCACGGTGGAGGACGTCAACCGGTTCTACGCCTCGCTGCTGCAGGGCACCCTGCTCCCGCCGGACAGGGTGACGGCCATGAAGGGCGGCTCCTCGACGTATTACGGCTTTGCCCTGCGGCGGTGGAACAACACCTGCAACAACCGTTTCTACTATGGCCTTCCCGGGGATACCGACGGCTACGGCATGATCGCCATGACCAGCGAGGACGGAAGCGCGCAACTGGCGATGTCAGTCGCCTACCCGCCCGCGCCTCCAACCCTCGACCTGAATCCGCTGATCTACGAGATGCAGGACGTGGCGCAGGAAGCCCTGAACAGCCTGTGCAGCGAAAACTAGGGGTTCAGGACCACCTTGATGCAGCCGTCCTCCTTCTTCTGGAACTTCTCGTACAGCGCCGGCGCCCCCTCCAGGCCGGAGCGGTGGGTGACCAGGTCCATCACACCCAGCGGATCGGCGTCGTCCTCCACCAAGGGAAGGATGTCATCGGTCCAGCGGCGCACGTTGCACTGCCCCATCCGGAGCTGGATCTGCTTGTCGAACATGGTCAGCATCGGCATGGGACTGGCCTGCCCGCCGTAGACCCCGCTCAGCGACACTGTTCCGCCCCTGCGCACAGCCTGGATGGACGTGTGCAGCGCGGCGAGCCTGTCCACGCCGGCTGTCTCCATCGCCTTTTGCGCCAGTTTGTCCGGCAGCAGGCCCAGCGCCTGGTGTGCGAACCCTGCCACCGGGGAGCCGTGCGCTTCCATGCCGACGGCGTCAACCACCGCGTCCGGGCCACGCCCCGCGGTCATCTCCCGCAGCTGGTCCGCCACATCCTTGGTGTAGTCGAGCGTTTCGACGCCGTGCCGCGCCGCCATCTCACGCCGCTCAGGGACGGGGTCGATGCCGATGACCCGCAGCCCGCGCTGGACCCCAATGCGTCCCGAGAACTGGCCCACCGGACCCAGCCCGAACACGGCCAACGTGCCGCCGGCCGGAGTGTCTGCGTACTCCACGGCCTGCCAGGCGGTGGGAAGGATGTCCGAGAGGAACAGGTACCGTTCGTCCGGCAATTCCGTGCCCACCTTGATGGGGCCGTAGTCTGCGTGCGGCACGCGGAGGTACTCGGCCTGCCCGCCGGGGACGGAACCGTACAGCTCCGAATAGCCAAAGAGGGCCGCCCCTGACCCCTTGTCCTTGACCTGGGTGGTCTCGCACTGGGACTGCAGGCCCTGGGCACACATGTAGCAGCGGCCGCAGGAAATGTTGAAGGGGACCACCACACGGTCGCCTTTGCGAAGGTTGGTGACGCCGCTGCCCACCTCCTCGACGATGCCCATGGGTTCGTGACCGATGACATCACCCTTGTGCATGTAGGGGCCGAGGACCTCGTACAGGTGGAGGTCGGAGCCGCAGATCGCCGTCGAGGTGATCCGGATGATGGCATCGGTAGGGTCCTGGATGACCGGATCAGGCACTTCTTCCACACTTACCGAACGTTTTCCTTGCCACGTCAGTGCTTTCACAGTCTCCCCTTCTCTCGGATCCGGGCGGGACGCCCTTTCCTCGACGCTATCGGCTCGCGGGCAAAAAAGTAAGCAGGCTGATGAAAGTCTTGTCGTCCCAGCCTGTGGCTCCTAGCGTAGGAAGGACCAGCCCACGCCAGATGCACAGTGAAAGAGGAACATGATGTCGCTCTACCAGCCGGAACCGGTCGAAATTTCCACGCGCATGCGCCCTGGCGAATGGACGGAGGAAACCCTGGAAGCGCTGGTAGCCAGCTACCAGCAGCGGATCGTGGAGATGGGCGCCGGCATCACCGACGTGGTCACCGATATAGATCGGAGCGACGACGGCTCAGTGCGGGTAGCGGTTTCCTGGGTCAAACCGGCGAATGCGGGTGACGAGGACTCGGTCGCCGGCGGGCAGACGCTTTAGCGCCACATCAGGTTAACAGGCGGCCTGCAGCGCTTGTTTTCAGGTTCTCCAGCAGGTCGCGCGGCCCTTCAAAGACTTCCACCGCGCCCGCGTCCCGGAGCTCAGCTGCACTGACCCCGCCGCAGGTGACTCCGATGGCAGGAATCCCCAGCGCGGCGGCGGCCTCCATGTCCCAGACCGCATCCCCGACAAACACGGCGTCGGCCGCATCCACGCCGATTGCTTCCAGCGCGGCGACGAGGATGTCCGGGGCTGGCTTGCTTTCCTCGGCGTCGTTGGCGCTGGTGGCGCCATCGATGTACGCGTCCGCGTCCAGGATCGACTTCATGACCTGGAGGTCCTGGTTGCGCGCAGAGGATGCGAGCGCGACGGCGAGTCCGGCCGCATGGCATTGGGCCAGCAGTTCCCTGGCGCCGTCGAACCTGCGCAATGCCGGCCAGTGGGAGGCGTAAAGTGCGGCATGGCTGGCCATGACCTCAGAGTCAAGGGACTTGTCCCGGTCATCCGGCAGCAGGCTGTCCACCAACCGGTCACCGCCCATGCCCACAAAATGGTGGATCGACGCCATCGGGATGTCGTAGCCGTGCTGGCGAAAGGCACCCCACCAGGAAATGGTGTGGATGTAGGAGGAATCGATCAGCGTGCCGTCAACGTCAAAGAGAATCCCCCGGCGGCGTCCGCCGTCAGGGGATTCGGGTTCCAGCGCCACCATCAGCTGACCGCAGCCCGCTTGGCCCCCGCGGTTTTCCTGGCCAGGGCAGCCTCCTCCTTGGGGCTGATCACCGGACGCACGCGCTCCCTGATGACCGTGCCGGCGCCGTCGTGGCTCTTATCCCTGATCAGTCCCGTGCCGGCGATTTCACGCGCCATCGCCACCCCGGCAACCGCTGCCCGTTTGGTAGGAAAGGTGACCGAGATGGCCATCAGATTCCCGGTGCCATCCATCATCCGGACCCTATAGCCGCCGTCGGGCGCGTCCACGAGCTCAAAATACCCGGCCATTGCAATCACTCCTCCATCAGTCATGGTGCTGTGCTCTTTGGGAGCACTCCATGAAGTGTTAGTAAGTATACTTATCTAATTAGCGAAGGAGAAGCCGGACGTCCCGAACGCGCCGCCTCAGCGCGTTTCCGCCGTTTCCGGGGGTATGGGAGTGTCACTTCGCCGAACGGTATCCTGATGCAGCTCCAAAGCGCTAGTCACAAGCGCGAAGTGGCTGAACGCCTGTGGCGTATTCCCGAGCTGCCGGCCGAGCCTGACTCCCCATTCCTCGCTCAACAGCCCCACGTCGTTGCGCAATTCCAGCAGCCGTTCGAACAATTTCCGGGATTCCTCTTGGCGGCCCGCACCCAACAGCGCTTCCACCAGCCAGAACGAACATGCCAGGAAGACGCCCTCATCGCCCGGCAGGCCGTCGTCGCTCTCGGCGGGCCGGTAACGCAGCACGAACCCGTCCTCGGTCAGTTCCCGCTGGATGGCCTCGATGGTTCCGATCACGCGCGGATCATCGGGCGGCAGGAAACCCACCCGGGGAATCAGGAGCAGGCTGGCGTCCAGTTCCGGCCGCCCGTAGGACTGCACAAAGGTGTTGCGTTTGGCGTCGAAGCCGTTGGCCATAATGTCCCGGCGGATGGTGTCCCGCAGTTTTTCCCAGCGTTCCGCCGGCCCGGGAAGCCCTGAGTCGCGGACTCCCTTGACCATCCGGTCCGCCGCCACCCAGGCCATCACCTTGGAGTGCGTGAAGTGCCGGCGGGGGCCGCGCATTTCCCAGAGCCCGTTATCCGGCTGGTCCCAGATGGTCTCCAGGTGCTCCATCAGCGCTACCTGCACGTCCCAGGCCTCATCGGTATGGGTCAACAGCGAGTTGCGGGTGAGCGCCAGGCAGTCCAGCACTTCGCCCCACACGTCCAGCTGCAGCTGCTCGGCGGCGCCGTTGCCGATCCGGACCGGGGAGGAGTTTTCGTAACCCTTCAGCCAGGGCAGCTCCATCTCCGGCAGCCGGCGTTCACCGTGGATTCCGTACATGATCTGGAGATCTGACGGGTCGCCGGCGACTGCCCGGAGCAGCCAGTCCCGCCAGGCGGCCGCCTCGGCGGTATAGCCGGCTGCCAGCAGCGCCTGGAGCGTCATGGTGGCGTCGCGGAGCCAGCAGTAGCGGTAGTCCCAGTTGCGGGGGCCGCCGGGTTGTTCGGGCAGCGAGGTGGTCACCGCTGCCACGATCCCGCCGGTGGGAGCATAGGTCAGGGCCTTCAGCGTCACCAGCGAGCGGATCACGGCTTCCTTGTACTTGCCCTCCACCGTGCATTGGGAGGCCCAGCCCCGCCAGAAGGCGTAGGTGGTGCCCAGTACTTCTTCGGCATCCACAGTGTGCGGCCGTCCCACGTGGCTCGGGGCCCAGGTGAGGACAAACGGAACCCGTTCGCCGGCATTGACCGTGAAGTCGCTGACGCTGTGCATGTTTTCCCCGCGCAACGGAGCAGGCGTTACAAAATAAACGGCGTCCGGCCCGGCAATGGCGTGCAGGCCATAGTCGTCCTTGCGCACCCAGGGGATGATGTGGCCGTAATCGAAGCGGAGGGTCAACTCCCCATGCATCTTCACGCTTCCGGTGACGCCTTCGACGATCCGGACGATGTCAGCCACCGAGTCACGCGGCGGCATAAAGTCGATGACCCGCACCGTCCCGTCAGCGGTGTCCCACTCTGTCTCCAGGATCAGGCTGCCGTCCCGGTAGCCGCGGCGCGTGCAGGGCCCGCCACTTTCCGGCGCCAAAAGCCACCGCCCCGCCTCGGGTGTGTCCAGCAGCGCGTTGAAGCAGGCAGGGGAATCGAACCGGGGAAGGCAGAGCCAGTCGATGGAGCCTTCAGTGTTCACCAGTGCCCCGGTATGGAGGTCACCGACAACCGCATAATCTTCAATTCGCGCCATGACCATACCCTGCCACAGCCAGCGCCGGAGTGGACCGTGTAGCCTCGAAAGACGGCAGCAGCGGTGACCGGAGGCAAACATGGCAATCCACATCGGAACCTCCGGATGGAGCTACGACCACTGGGAAAACGTCCTCTACCCGCCCAAGCTGCCCGCGAAGGACCGGTTGCAGCATTATGTGGCCCGGTTCCACACCGTTGAACTCAACGCCAGCTTCTACCGCTGGCCCCGCGACACCACCTTTGCCGGCTGGAACCAGCGGCTGCCCGCCGGGTTCAGCATGTCAGTCAAGGCTCCCCGTGGCCTGACCCATGCGAGGAAGCTGTACGAACCGGAGGTGTGGCTGGAGCGCATCACCCGGTGCTGGCACGAGTTGGGGGATAAGCGGGCAGTCCTTTTGGTCCAGTTGCCGCCGGGCATGGAACGGGACGATGCACGGCTGGACTACTTCCTCGCCGCGGTGCCGGACTGGATCCGCGTCACGGTGGAGTTCCGGCACCCGAGCTGGGAATGCTCCGAGGTGTTCGCCCTGCTGGAGCGGCACCAGGCCGCCTACTGCATCATGAGCGGTGCCAACCTTCCCTGCATCCTTCGAACCACTGCCCCTTTCGCCTATGTGCGGCTCCATGGACCGGACCACCAGCACCTTTACGCAGGCTCCTACTCGGATGCGGACCTGCAGTGGTGGGCGGACCGCATCCGGGAATGGGCAGGCAACGGCCTGGACGTCTACGCCTATTTCAATAACGACGGCGGCGGGAACGCGGTGCGGAACGCGGACACCCTGCGCGGGATCCTCGGCGAAGGGTAACGTCACGAAGCGTCAGCGGAGGCCTGGCTTCTCTGTGGCCCGCACCGCCCTGTGGCAGAGTGGAGCCATGGACTCGGCTCCGAAGAATTCTGCACACAGCACAACACCTGCCGCGGCTTTGGACGCGCTCTCCGGGAACCAGGTGTTCCGGCTGGCGCACCGGCTATCGGACGCCTTCAATGACGTCCGGATCCAGCTGGCCAAGCGCTGGAAGTTCGTTCCGCAGATCATCGCCTACCAGGGCTACGGCTCAACCACCCAAGTCAGGGTACTGGGGCGGGTGCTGATGACCCAGAAGCCGCTGCCCGGCAGCAAGGCCGAGCAGGAAGCCCAGAACGGCAACCAGAATGTGCGGGGCTGGCGCGCCTTCACCGGTGTACCGCTGCAGTTCACCGACGTCGAAATCACCATCGGCGACGTCGTCACCCATATCCGGGCGGACCGCGGCGGCCTGATCGACACGGAGGTGGACGTCCAGCTGTCTCCGGGCTGGCACACCGCTGTCCTGCGGGCGGAAGGAACGGACCCTGTTGAGGCAAAGGTCCGGGTAATCGCGCCCGACGTGAAATTCGGCATCGTCTCGGACATTGATGACACCGTGATGGTCACCGCCCTTCCCCGGCCGTTCCTGGCGTTATGGAACACCTTTGTGCTCAGCGAGCGCGCACGCATGGCCACGCCGGGCATGGCGGTGCTGCTGGACAGGCTCACCATCGAACACCCCGATGCCCCGGTCATCTACCTGTCCACGGGCCCCTGGAACGCCGCACCCACCCTGGCCCGGTTCCTGAACCGCAACATGTACCCGTCCGGAGCGCTGCTGCTGACGGACTGGGGCCTGACCCAGGACCGCTGGTTCCGCAGCGGCCAGGACCACAAGCACCGTAACCTGGAGCGGCTTAGCAAGGAGTTCCCGGACATGCAGTGGCTCCTGATCGGTGACAACGGCCAGCACGATGAAGCCATCTACTCCGGCTTCGCGGCGGAGAACCCGGACAAGGTTGCCGCTATCGCCATCCGCCAGCTGTCTGTGAGCGAGTCAGTCTTCGCCGGCGGCCACTCGGAGGACGGCGACCACACCACGTCCAAGGTGCCCTGGATCTACTCCCCTGACGGTGCGGGCATCGCCAAGCAGCTGGGCATGCTGGGCGTCCTCTAGCCCCGTGTCCTTGGCCGCAGCCCGAACACGGCAGCGGCTACCCTGCACCCCGGCCGCGGCTGCCCCGCGCCCCGGCGGCCTAAGCGCTGGCACCCAACGGGGTCACGCCGTCGTCGGGCGATTCCGCATCCAGGACCTCCGCCTCCAACCCCTCGGGTGCCGCGGCCGCTGCGATGGCCATGTCCGCAGCAGCAGCCACGTCCCGCTCCTCAATGAGCTCCTGGTACCAGAAGTAGGAGGCCTTGGGCGTCCGCTCCAGGGTCTCGTAGTCCACATGGAGCAGCCCGAACGGCTGGTTGTAGCCGGCGGACCATTCGAAGTTGTCCAGCAGGGACCAGACGTAGTAGCCGCGCAGGTCGATGGACTCGGCCTCACCGCCGGGAGCCGTGGCCCGCAGCGCAGCCTCGAGGTGGTCCGAGAGGTACTTGAGGCGGCGCTCGTCGGGGATGAACCGGGTGTTGGTGGACTTGTCCCGGACGATGATGTCCTCGAAGCTGGCCCCGCCCTCGGTGAGGATGACAGGCGGCAGGTTGGGGTACCGGTCGGCCATCTCCTTCAGGGCGACCCGCATGTATTCCGGTTTTACCGGCCAGCCGTAGGACGTGATGTCCGCTTCCGGCCAGGTTTCCACGTGGAAGGGGGTGCCGCCGCTGCCCGTTGCGCTGAGGTCGCTGCCCATGGCCTCCGCCATGCTCGCCGGCACCGCCCCGCCCCCGGGTCCCACAGCAACCTTGGTGGGCATGTAGTAGTTGAGCCCGTAGAAATCCAGCGGCTGCGAGATGAGCTCCATGTCCTCCTCCGGATGCTCGAACGAGCTAAAGAACTTGGCGGCCCGGATCAGGTCGGGATACTTCCCCGTCAGTACTGGGTCAGCGTAGAGCCGGTTCTGCGCCAGGTCCATCAGGCCCGCGCTGACGTAGTCCAGCGGGTTGATCGAATTCGGGACCATGGGCGAGTAGACGTTGGTCATGCCGATTTCGCCCGGCACCTTCGCGGCGCGCAGGGCCTGCACGGCCAGGCCGTGCCCCAGCAGCTGGTGGTGGACCGTGGGAAAGGCGCCCAGGAGGAGCTCCTTGCCCGGCGAATGGAGGCCAAGGGTGTAGCCGTTGGTGCTCACCGTGGCGGGTTCGTTGATGGTGACCCAGCGGGCCACCCGGTCACCGAAAGCCTCAGCCAGGATGCCGGCGTACTCCCCCAGCCGGTAGGCGGTGTCCCGGTTCATCCACCCGCCGTCCTCGTCCAGCGCCAGCGGGGTGTCCCAGTGGTAGATGGTGGCCATGGGCGAGATGCCGTTGGCCAGGAGTTCATCCAGGAGCCGGTCGTAAAAGGCCAGGCCAGCCTTGTTCGCGGGTCCGCGGCCGGTGGGCTGGATGCGCGGCCACGCGAACGAGAACCTGTACGAGTCCACGCCCAGCTGCTTCATGAGCGCCACGTCCTGCGGCATGCGGTGGTAGTGGTCGCAGGCCACCTTCGGGCTGTGGTCCTCCACGATGGAGCCTGGCTTTGCCGCAAATACATCCCAGCCGGCGGGTCCGCGGCCATCCTCGTCCAGCGCACCTTCGATCTGGAAGGCTGCGGTGGCCACTCCAAGCGTGAACCCCGCGGGGATGAGTGCGGCGAGGTCCTTGGCGGATATGTGCATCGAATCAAACCCTTTACTACGGACAGGACGGTACCCGCGCCAATCGTTGGACCCGCGCGAGGTCAGGACCATATCCTCGCACGATTCCCGGGCTCCTGGTGGGCGTCCTGCTAGGGTCTGGGAATGGATGAAAAACTGGGGAAGTTCATCGACGATTTTGCGCTTCTGGTGCAGTTGGCCCAGGCGGGCAGCCACCGCCGCCAGCCCGGAACGCAGCTGCTGGAAGCCTTGACCGGGCACCTGGGCGTGGCGGCCGAAAACCTTGCCGTGGTGGAGGAAGAAATTCCGCCTCATCGGTTCGTTGATGCGGACATCGTGATGGCGGACCTCGCTGCCCTCGACCCGGGAAGCCGCCTGGTGGGGATCGGTGGGGGCGGTCAGCGGCACCACCAGTCGCTGAGCGACATGGTCCAGCAGTCGCAGGTGTTCCCGCAGTTTCCCCTCGCCCAGCCGGACTACGTGAACCTCGCGGTGGGCCCGGAGGCGCAGCGGCAGGCGGTGGGCTTCGGGCTGAGGCTGTTGACGTACGACGGCGGCCGGCTGGGTGTGCTGCAGCGTGCGGCGGATCCGCGCTCGGGACGGCAGTCGGCTTCGCTTGAGGTGGTGGCCGAAAACATTGGCACCGGGACGGCGTTCCTGGCCGAGTACCGGCGGCGGATGGACAGCCAGAGCGTGTTGAAGGGCCAGGTGGTTTCCCTGACCATGGGTGAGTTCGGGCCGAGCAGCGGCGGAGTGACCTTCCATTCCCGGCCACGGCTTGAGGGGCATGAGGTGATCCTCCCGCCGGGGTTGCTGCAGAAGGTGTCGGACCACGCTGTGGGCATTGCCGCGCACCGCGAGTCGCTGAAGCGCCATGGCCAGCATCTCAAGCGGGGTGTCCTGCTGTACGGGCCGCCGGGAACCGGCAAAACACACACCGTCCGCTACCTGCTGGGACAGAGCACGGACGCTACGGCCATTCTCCTCAGCGGGGGTTCGCTGGCCAGGATTTCGGAAGCGGCCCGGATGGCCAGGGCTTTGCAGCCCTCGATCGTGGTGTTGGAGGATTGCGACCTCATAGCAGAAGACCGGAGTTTCGGCCACGGACCGCAGCCGCTGCTCTTTGAGGTCCTTGATGCCATGGACGGCCTGGACAACGATGCCGACGTCGCGTTTGTGCTCACCACGAACCGGCCGGACACGCTCGAGCGTGCGCTGGCACAGCGCCCCGGCCGGGTGGACCTGGCTGTGGAGATCCCGCTGCCCGCGCTTAATGAGCGGATTGCGCTCCTTCGGCTCTATGGCCGGCAGGCGAATTTCAGTGATGAGGCGGTGGCAGCCGCCGCCGCCCGTACTGCCGGAACTACCGCGTCCTTCGCCCGCGAACTGGTGCGCCGTGCCGTGGTGGCTGCAGCCCTGGAAGTTGCACCGGTGTCGGATGCGCACCTGGCAGCGGCCGCGGAGGAGCTGATGGACGACGCCGAGACCCTCACCCGGAGCCTGCTGGGCAGTGGTGCGGCGGGGAGCGCCTGACTACTGATCGCCGAACAGGAAATCCTTCGCATGCGCCACGGCCTTGCGGAAGGCATCGTTGCGGAGCGTCACGAGGTGCTCTGTTTCGCCGTCGGCCGGTTCAAGGTACCCCGTGTAGCCCGGCCGCAGGACCCAGATGTCCCCGGCCGGCGGCAGATAAAAGACGCCGAAGGAACGCTGCTGCTTTTCGTCGTTTGTCCAGACCGGCACCACGGCCAGGGCAGCGCCGGTTGCCGGGTTGATCCACTGTGCACGGGGCAAGGGCTCCTCATGTGCTTCGGGGTCCAGGAACGGGGCGGTGCCTTCGCCCCAGCGCTGTTCGAAGCGCTCGTGGAACGCCGGCATGAGGTGTGAGTCGTAACGGCGCCAATCGCTCATACAGTTTGCCTCCCTAAGGTAGAGCCGCCCCGGTGGGTCCGTCGGCGGCTGAAGGTAGCCGATGCGCCGCGTGGTCTCTGCAGCTAGGCCCAGGGGCCGCTCTCCCAGCGCACCGGGCTGATCCTGATGGTGTTCCCCGAAGGACGGCTCCGGGGCTGGACTTTGCGGACCGGAATGTCCCGCGCGGTTCCCGACGCCGGTGTTGCCCGGGCTGCAGGTGCCGCCTTCACCCCGCGGTCGTAGTCCGCCCGCCGGGCCGGATCGCGCAGGACGGCGAAGGCCTGCATAATCCGCAGCAGTTCGCCCTCCGACTGCGGCGGAGCCGTCACCGGGACGTTCTGTTGGCTGCCCATGGTGGCCCTGCCCGCATCGAGGTCCGGATGGTGGCTGCGCATGAGGGCCCGGTAGGCGCGCGAAATCTGCTGCTGGGTGGCGTCACGCGGGACGCGCAGCGTTGCGTAGTAGTCCGGGATGTCGCTCATATGGGGCCTTCCGGTTCCAGATGCGTCCGGATGCGGGGGCGGCGCAGGGCAACCGCCACGGCTGCCCTGCGCCGAGGGTCCGTCCTAGCTTCTGATCTGGTGCATCTCGCCCTGCTGGGTCTGGATTTCGATCTTGCGGGGCTTGGCCTGTTCCGCCACGGGGATCCGCAGCGTCAGGACACCTTGGTCGTAGCTGGCCTTGATGTTGTCCGTGTTCAAGGTGTCGCCCAGGATCAGCTGGCGGCTGAAAACGCCGCGGGGGCGCTCGGAAGCAACCAGCTCCACGTTGGGCTGGGTAGGATCCTTGCGTTCGGCGCGCACCGTGAGGACGTTGCGCTCAACGTTCAGGTCCAGCGAATCGAGCTTGACGCCCGGAAGATCAAAGGCCACAACAAACTCGCCATCCTCCTGCCAGGCATCCATGGGCATGGCAGCCGGGCGGGCGGCGGTTCCAAAGACCTGCTGCGTGAGCCGGTCCAGCTCACGGAACGGGTCCGTGCGCATCAACATCATTTCCCACTCCTTCAGCTTGTTAGATGTTGGTTCCTGCCATATCCACCGCTTCATGATCTATGGTGGTGGATATAGATTTTTTATAGCACCCGTGGGAAACTGAAGCAAGATCACCGCCAAAAATTCTGGAGAGGGCCGATGGCAGAGCAGGAATCAGGCCGGGCGGCCGCGCCCGCGAAGGGGCGCGCACTCTATGCCATTTCGGTGGCGGCGAAACTGGCGGGCACCGGCCAGCAGAACATCCGCCTTTACGAGACCCGGGGCCTGCTGACGCCGTCCCGCACCTCGGGCGGCACACGGCAGTACAGCGATGCGGACATAGCCGTGCTGCTCAGGATCGGCGAGCTCCTTGACCAGGGCCTGAACCTCGCCGGAGTCGCCAAGGTGCTGGAACTGGAGGAAGCCAACCTCAAGCTCCACCGTGCCTTAAAGCACGCCCGGTCGCGGCCGCCGGCGTGACGGTTTAGTCCCGCTGGGTTTCAGCCTTGGACAGTTCGCCAGTGATCCGCTCGCCGGGAATCCTTGCCGTCCGCCAGGTATCCAGGGCGATGACTCCCCCGAGGATCAGCAGTGACAGCGAGACTGAGGCCAGTGCATCACTGAGCCAGTGGTATCCCAGGTACAGCCGGCTGACCGAGGCCAGCACAATTCCGACTCCCGCTCCGATGAACCCCCAAACCGCGGCCTTCCTGTTCTTCCGCCGCGAATAGATCAAGAACGTGCCCACCAGCAGGAAGTCGCACGCCCCCAGGACGTGTCCGGAGGGAAACGAGAAAGTGTGGTCTATCCCGAAGAGCATCTGCTCCACCGGCGGACGCGACCGGCGCACAATCTGGAGGATGATCTGCGAAATGATGACCCCGCTGAGCATCGCGGATGCCAGCACCACGGGGCGCCAGGCGTGCTTCGCGGCGAAGCCCCACACGACCACCACCACCAGCACGATGATGGGGAGGGCAATGGGACCGAAGATCACGGCGAGGACAATCATCACCACCGTCAGGGCCTGGGACCTCAGCCCCAGCAGCCAGTCCCGGACGGGCACGTCGGCTGCCGAAAGTCCATCTGCCTGGACCACGCTGACCAGGGTGGCCAGGAAGAGTGTCAGCCCAACCGCCGCCAGGATGACGGCTGCCCGGTACAGGCTGCGCCGGTCCGCCGGATCTATATAGCGCTCCTCCACCACGAACTTGTCATGGAAGGCCCGCCATTTGCCGGTACTCTTCCGGGTGGTTCCTGAGCCTGCTGATTCCTGCTGTCCCACCGGCACATCCGTCCCTCGGTAGTGAAGTTTGCCTAGGGTGAAGATTATCCCTGTTGCGCGGCTGTGGTGCGGCGGGCAATGGCAGCGCGGTTTCCCACTGACGTTCGGGCCGGCCGTCGTAGCCGTGTCCCGGCGGTAGCCTGACTGCATGGGCGTGATGAACGAACTGATTGACCCGCCGGCCATAGCCACCCTCGTCGGCGTCCTTAAGGAGACCTCACCAGGAGTTCCATGGGAGCGGACCGCAGCCACGGGCGCTGAGCTGGGTGACCTCAATTTACGTGCCCGCACCGACCTGGTGGCCCGGGCACTGGAGGCTGACATCAGCGAGGCCGGCCGCGGCGAGGGATATACGACGGCGGCCCGCAGCTTCCGCGCCGCCCTTCAGTTTCCCGAATTTACCGGCTGGGTCCTGTGGCCGGTGTCCGAAGCGGCAGTCAGCCTCGCCCTGGATTCGGCTGCGTTGGAGGACTTTGACGACTGCCTGGCGCTGCTGGCCGAACTCACGCCGCGGCTCACCGGTGAATTCGCCATCCGGCGGCTCCTTGCCCGGAACCCGGACCGCGCCCTCGCAGCAATCCAGGAGTGGACAGCAAACCCGGACGAGCATGTGCGCCGACTGGCAAGCGAGGGCACCCGGCCATACCTGCCCTGGGCCGTGCGTGTACCCGCACTCGTCCAGCGCCCGGAAGCCACCCTGCCCATCCTGGATGCCCTGTACCGGGACTCCTCTGAGTACGTGCGGCGCTCGGTGGCAAACCACCTCAACGACCTTGCCCGGCACGCCCCGGACGCTGTTGTTGCCACTGCCGGGCGCTGGCTCGGAGCTGCGGACAAAAACACGGCGTGGGTGGTCCGCCATGGGCTCCGCACGCTGATCAAGAAAGGGCATCCCGGGGCCCTGGCACTGCTGGGCTTCACCCCTGCGTCCGTGGCCGTGAACGGCCCGCGCCTGGACCAGGAAACCCTCACCGTACCGGGTGAGCTGACGTTCGCTTTTGAGATTTCCAATTCCGGCACCGAAGAGGTGAAGCTCGCCGTGGATTACCTGGTGCACTACCAAAAGGCCAATGGCAGCCAGTCCGCCAAGGTTTTCAAGATCTCAACCCTGGCCCTCGCACCGGGTGAGCGCCGGAGCCTGTCCAAGCGCCACGCCTTCCGGCAGATGACAACCAGGGTGCACCATCCGGGATTGCATGCGCTGGAGCTGCAGATCAACGGGGCCGTGCACGGGCGCGCTGAGTTCCTGCTGGAGACGGTCCAGGCCGAAACCTAGAAGGAACCGGTGGTGAACTGCCAGCTCCGGCCGGCGAAGGGGTTGCCGGCCAGGTCCCTCACCGCAGCGCTGCCGCCGGTCACGGTCACGGTGTATTTGGTCTTGGCGGCCAGCGGCTGCTGGGGGTCCAGGATCCACTGGTTGGTGGTCCCGTTCCGGTACACGGAGGCCGGCGCCACGGCTCCGGTGGCGGCGTTCTTCACTGTGAAGGTGGTTCCGTTGACGGCCTGGACAGCCTCGTTGAAGGTGACGCTGATGTTGTTGGTCCGCCGCACCAGTAGTGCGTTGCTGCCGGGCGTGGTGCTGGTGACCACGGGTGCCGGCCCGGTCAGGAAGCCCCAGCTGGCGGAGGCGAGCGGCGTGCCTGTAGTGCCGCGGATGGCCGAGGTTCCGCCCACCAGTGTTGCGGTGTAGCGTGTGTCCGCAGCCAGGTTGGCAGCCGGGTCAAGGGTGGCTGTGCGCGTGGCGCCGTTGTAGGTGACGGTGGCGGGGATGGTGCTGCCGGCGGAGTTCTTGAGGACAAAAGTCCCGCTGGTCACGCCCTGGACCGCGGCGCTGAAGGTGGCCGTGACGTTGGAACCGGCCGCTACTGCGGTGGCATCAACCCCCGGCGTCATCGCCGTGACGGTCGGAGCAGGCGCGGGCGCCGGAGCAGGAGCCGGCGTGGGAGCAGGTGCAGGGGCAGGCGCGGGCGCCGGGGCAGGGGCAGGAGCCGGCGCAGCAGCATCGGCGCCCGTGAACAGCAGGCGGTTGGGCGTGCCGCTGGTGGTGCCGGTAACCACCCCGGCGGTGGCGTTGGACGTGAGCGCAGCAGCCACCTGGGCCGGAGTGAGGGCCGGGTTCTGGGACAACAACAGTGCCGCCGCCCCAGCCACGTGTGGCGAGGCCATTGAGGTTCCGGACATGGACGCTGTGGCAGTGGCAGAGGTGTAGTAGGTGGAGGTGATGCCGACGCCGGGCGCGTAGAGGTCCACACATGGGCCGAAGTTGGAGAAGGACGCCTGCCGGTCTGCAGAATCGCTGGCCGCTACTGTGACGGCGGCCGGAACGCGGGCGGGGGAACTGTTGCAGGCGTCCACGGCAGAGTTGCCGGCGGCAACCACTGCAGTGACGCCGTCGTTGATCACTGCCTGGATGGCGGCGTCCACGGTGGTGCTCACGCCTCCGCCCAGGCTCAGGTTGACCACGGCCGGTGTTCCGGCAGCGTGGTTGGCGGCAACCCAGTCGAGCCCGGCCACCACGTCGGAGTTGTAGCCGGAACCGTTGCAGTCGAGCACGCGCACAGGCACCACGGTGGCGCTCTTTGCCACGCCATAAGTGGAACCCGCTACCGAGCCGGCCACATGCGTGCCGTGGCCGTTGCAGTCACCCGAGCCCAGTCCGTCGGCGACAGCTGACCAGCCTGCGGCCACCCTGCCACCAAAATCGGCGTGCGAGGCCAGAACGCCGGTGTCCACGACGTAGGCGCTCACCCCGGCGCCGGAGGAGATCCAGGAGTAAGACCCGGACAGGGGCAAGGACTTCTGGTCGAGGCGGTCCAGGCCCCACGGGGCCGGCTGCTCTGTGGCGGAGACGCTGACGCGGGCATCCGGCTCCACCGAAACAACGCGGCCCGAACGTGCCAACGCGGCCGCCTGGGCAGGATTGGCCGTCACTACTGCAGCGCGGACGGCATGCGAGAGGGTACGGCCGACGGCGAGGCCCTGTCCCCGCAGTCCGGCCACCTCTGCTGCCAGGTCGGCGCCGGCTGCGTACTGGACGATGTAGCGGCCAGCTCCGGTATCGGCAGGTGGGGCTGCCGAGGCAGGCACGGCAGTAGCAAGAAGTGGGGCGGCGAAAACCAACACTGCTGCGGCGGGCAGAACAAAGGCGGGAGTACGAATTTTGGGGTCCTTGTTTTGGCGTTGCGGGCTGCACGGGCAGACCATCCATCCGCCCTTACCAAAAGATTAGGACCCAACAACGGCCAGGATCCGGGTCCTTGCGGGATCCTGTGCCAACACTTGGCGATTCCTGCGCGGGACCGCAATTCCCTAGTCTGGCGCGCCTCCTGCGGTATCCGCCACGTGGTCCCGCCAGGAGTGTTCGGGCTCGAAGCCAAGCAGTCGCCGGGCCTTGTCGATGGACAGCATGGTCTCGTGCTCGCCCAACTCCTTGGTGACTTTGACGGCGGGGAATACCTCGGCAGCGAGGCTGGCACTTGACCGGCTCATGACCGTATCCGCATTGGCAATGATGTATGCCTCGAAGCCGGGCCGGCCGTTCTCCAGCGCGCGGACTACGACCTGCGCCCCGTCACGGCCGTCGATATAGCCCCAGAGATTCCACTTCCGCAGCGTTGCGTCGGCGTCGAAGCTCGGGAATTTGGCATAGTCGCCGGGGTCCATGACGTTGGAGAAACGCAGCCCGGAGATGCTCAGCTCCGGGTCCCAGCGGGTCAGCTCCACCGCCATCTGCTCCTCGAGGTGCTTCACCAGCGAGTAGGTGCTCTCCGGCCGCGCCGGGTACTCCTCGTCCACGGGGATGTAGGGCGGGTCGACGTCGAACGGCAGTCCCAGCACCGTCTCGCTGGAAGCGTAGACCACCTTCTTGATCCCAGCCCGGCGGGCCGCCTGGAACACGTTATAGGTGGAGAGCATGTTGTTCTCGAAGGTGGCCGCGTCAGGGATGATGCCCGGCGCCGGTATGGCTCCGAGGTGCACCACAGCATCAAACCCGTTATGCCGGTCATCCACGCCCAGCAGGACATCCAGGACCTGCCCGTAGTTGCGCAGGTCCACCACCACCAGCCCGGGGCTCCGCTCACCAGCCCGGTCCAGGTTCAGCACCTGGTGTCCGTCATCCAGCAGCCGCCGGACCACGTGCCGTCCAAGCTTTCCGCTTCCCCCGGTTACTGCCACTCTCATGCGCGTTTTTCCTTTCCGTTGATGAAGCGTTCGACGGCGTCAATCGCCTGTGCAGTGATCTCACCCGGGTCGCCGCTGCCGTTGACCGACACCAGGAGTCCCCGGCCCGCATAGACGGACACCACTTCGTGGGTCTCCCGGTGATACAGATCAAGCCTGCGCCGGAACACGTCCACCGTATCGTCCCGGCGGCCTTCCTTCCGGGCACGCTCCAGCATCCGCTGTTCCAGTTCCGAGTCCGGGGCGCGGAGTTCGATGACGGCGTCGAGGAAGCCGCCCTGGGAGGCCAGGAAGTTGTCCAGCTCCACCACCTGGGGGGCGGTGCGCGGGTACCCGTCCAGCAGGAAGCCCGCCCGGACATCAGTGTCCCGGAGGCGGTCCTTGACCAGGGCGTTGGTCAGGTGGTCGGGCACAAAATCCCCGCCGTCGAGATATTTGGCGGCTTCGTTGCCCAGTTCCGTTTGCCGGCTGACATTGCTGCGGAAGATTTCACCCGTGGAGACGGCGGGGATCCCGAAGTGGCGCGCCAGCTTTTCAGCCTGGGTTCCCTTGCCGGAGCCGGGCGGACCGATGATGAGCAGTCTGGTCATGTTCGTTGTCCCTCCGCGGCGCAGCTACCGCTGGTTTCCGGGTCCGCCGCCGGCAGCCCCGGCGCTGCCCTATTCTGCCCATAACGGGCAACACAATGCCAGCCTCCGGGAGGCGATCCGGAGGCTGGCAGTGCGGTGGAAGGATTAGAACCTCGAGTTGGTCCCCGGGACGGGTCCGCCGGGAAGGAGGTTTCCGGCGCCGTCAGTCAGCCCGGAAGCCGGAATGTAGGTTGGCAGCAGGTTTCCTTGTTTTGTTGTCGGCGTGCCACTAGCCAGGTTCACGAGGTTGATGGTGAGTTGGAGCGTGCCGGGGTTCCATGCCAGTGACGAACTGAAGCTAAGGTCGCCGCCCGCTGAGTAGTTCCCGTTGAGCGTCACAGTCCCGAACCTGATTGAAGGGCATCCTGGGTCAGTGCTGGTGAACTTCAAGGAGTTCCCGCCGGCGATGGTGAGCGTACCATTTGCGGATTTGATACCGGAAGGGTCCGTCCAGCCGCTGCAAATACTGGAAGGAAGCAGGGGCTCCGAGAACGTCACCACAACCTTGTCTCCAGCGTCAGCGATGAACTGGCTTCCCCCGTTGCCAAGCACTACGGCCGAGACAGCCGGCGCCGTCGCATCCTTGGCCGAAGTGGCCGTCCCGGGAGCACTGGCATTGCCCGCGGCGTCAGTGGCCACCGCCGAGTAGGTGATGGTTCCGTCCCTGAGCGCCGAGAGGTTGAAGGTCACCGTCTGATTTGAGCCAGTCGCCGTCAGCACTTGGAAGACGCTCTGCGCGCTGCCGCCGACCGGTGCGGTCTCGGTAGCGGTAATCCTCACGGATGAGCCTTGTTCAGCCGAAAGCGTTACAGGCACGCTGCCCACGTTGGCGCTGTTTATTGCTGCAGGAGCGCTGTTGACCAGCGCCGGCGCCGTGATGGTTGGAGCAACGGGCGGCGTGGTGTCCGCGGCGGTCACTCCCACGCTCCGGGCAGATTCAACTCCCGCCCACGCGCCGAGCACCGGCGTGACGGTGTAGTACCAGGTGCCGGCCGGCAGTGAGGTTTCGCTGCACGTCAGGACGGTGATAGTTCCGGCGCAGCCGCCCGTGCCGGAAACCTTGGTGCCGCCGCTCGCGGACGAGTACCGCGCCACGGTGTAGCCGCCAACCGGACGGCCTTCCGCCGTCGTGCCCTGCTTCCAGCTGATGGATGCAGCACCTCCGGACACCACTGCGGACGGAGCCGCCACCGCGGGGATGGCGTCCGCCCTGGCCGCTCCGGCGTTGCTGCCCAGGGTCTGCCAGAAAGCGTTGGCTGCCGGACCACCCCATGAAATGACGACGGCGGCCGCCAGCACCCCCGCGATGCGGGTGAGCTTGCGGCGGCGGGGCTGGTTGCGGTGCCCGGGCTCAATCGGCTGCGGGGCCTGGTTGGGACGGATCATTTCCGGGCCTCCAAGGTGACGGGAAGGCTGAAGGTTGCACCTTGGCAGCCCGACGATGATGCAAGCGACATCCCGGCCGCGCCGGGCAGGGTAATGAGCACGGATGTGTTCGCGGGTATGGTGACCGCCAGCGGGTCGGCCGGGTCCATGAAGGTCACCCCGGTGGTGGTGCAGCCGGGGTGGTTGGCGTCTGCAGTCGCGGCCCCATTGCCCCGGATGGCCTGCACCTTGACCGGGAAGCTGTTGGGGTTGAACGCCCGGACGGCAACATCGGCGGTGCCGCCCGGGACGAGACTGTTTTGCGTGCCGTCGCCGGCCACGAGGGCTTCGACGGCGACCATCCGCATGGTGCCGTTGACGGCGGCTCCTGAGCCCGCTCCCACGGCTGTCCAGTAGGCGTAGGCCGCGCCTGCTCCAGTCGCGAGGCAAAGAGCGACGGCTGCTGCCGCTGACTTGGCAGCCAGCCGCCGGGACGTTTTCTTCAGTGTGGACGTCATGTCAGTTCCCCTCCCCTGTTCCGGAATATGCGAGCTGGAGCGTGGCGCCCTTGCAGCCGTCCTGGTTCACATTGGTGTCCAGCATGCCGATCCTTGGCCACAGATCCGGCGACAGCTTGAGTGACTGAAGCGTTGAGGTCCCCACGGGAACGGTCAGCGGGTACTGGCCGCTGTAGTTGGTCACTGCATAGTCCGCAGGGGTGCAGGAAAGCCCCGCGGCGACCGCAGCCTGGGTCCTTGTCACACTGGCCACCGAGACGGACAGGCTGGACAGTGCCAGGCTCTTGTTGTTGGGGTTCGTGATGTAAAGATTCAGCGGGACCGTGGCTCCGGGAGACAGCGGGGCGCCCAGGTTCCCTGAGATGGTGAACATTTTTTTGGAGGCTTGGACAACCAATTGGACTACGACGCCGCTGGCCTGGCTGGTGCCGGCTGCGGTGGCGATGGTCAGGTCGGCCTTGCCGTCCGGGGTGGTTGCCTGCGTCACCACCGTCAGGGTGACTGTGGCGCTTTTCCCGGAGGTGAGGGTTACGGACGCTGGTGTGAAGGCCGCCGTCGTATTGGCTGGAAGGCCGGACACGGTGGGTGTGACGTTTCCGCTGAACCCGTTGGCGGACGTGAGCGAGGCAGCATAGCTGGCGGTGCCGCCCTGATCTACTGTCCTGGTGGCGGGATTCACCTGGATGGTGACGCCCGTCTTGTTGCCCTGGTTCCCTCCCTGGCTGGCGGCGAAGATGGAGCCCGCCGAAACGAACATCACCAACAGCCCCACCAGCAGCACCTTCACTGCTGTGCGGAAGTACCCGGATGTGTTCTGCACGAAAAAGCCCTTCTGGCTGACTGGAATGGGAGGACGTGGAATTCGCCGGCGGGGAGGTGCTGCCCCTCCCCGCCGGCGAAGCTCTTAGAGGCTGCTGACGTTGATGGTCACAGTGGCACCCTTGCAGGCGCTCTGATCCACAGTTGCGCTGTCATTGAACGTCAGGGTGCCGCTGCCCACGGAGGTACCCGTTGAGTTCTTCGGGACAGTGGTGTTGCTGGTGTTGGCGGTGACGCTGAACCACTCGGGCAGGCAGCCGCCGATGTCTGTGGCCACGGTGGCAGTCAGGGCGCCCACCTTGGTGCTGGTGTTCGCGTCTGAATTGTCCGCCGTGTAGCCAACGCTGCGGCTGTCGCCGGGGGTGAGGCCCGCGTCGAAGTTCGCGTGCAGGGTGACGGTGCCGCCGCCTGTCGAGTTGGCGGCACCGCCGCTGCCGGAACCGGTGGTGGTCCAGTAGGCGTAGGCAGCTCCACCGCCGCCTGCCACCAGGGCCAGTGCTCCGGCTGCTGCCAGGACCTTGTTTTTCTTCGTCATTTTGCGCATGGTGGAGACTCCTTTGGCTGGGGGATAACGACTGTTTCTGAGACGCACAGCCATCGGGAACCACTACGGGAACTTGCTTCCGGCTGATCGATGACGCCCATATTTCCCGGCGCCGGGAGCGCAAACAACGCGTAGTTGTACTGGTCTTTTCACAGCATTGCCGGAACCGGCTTCTTGGTTTGGGGGCGGAGTACTCAGTTTTCGAAGCAGTGCGCAACGTGCCGCGCCAGCCCCAAAAGCGGCGTTGCCACAGGCCGGAGCTGTATATACTTCTGGATATCGGTTTAGCAGCAGGCCGTTGGAAAAGTTCGTCGAATCCAGCGACTTCAGCCGCCGGCCGCCCTATGAGGTGGAAGGTGCGTGTCGCCGGCTCGTTTTGACCTGAGCGAATGGCACCAAGAAACCGTGGCCAGCGAGTCAACTGCAAAAACCGATAACTCCATAACCGAGCACCTGCATGAACTCGTCCTCAACAGCTCTGACGTTGAGGACTTCCTTAACGAACTGGCGCAGGTGTCCGCCCGTAAACTCTCCGAGCCCGGCGACGAGATGCTGTGCGCCATCACCCTGCTGCGCGAACGGAAAGCTGCCACAGTAGCCAGCAGCAGTCCGGCCGCCGAGGCCGTGGCCAGGCTCGAGTACGAGTTCAACCAGACGCCCAGCATGGAAGCGTCCACCACCCAGGCAACCGTCTCGGTGCCGGACGTCCGGGAGGACGGCCGCTGGCCCGAGTACTCGGCAGCCCTGCTGGACCAGGGCGTCCGCTCCGTCCTTGCCGTGCCGTTCCAACTGGAGGGCGGGACGAAAGCGGCACTGCTGCTGTATTCGAGCCGCCCCAACCGTTTCGAGGCCCAGGTTCTTGAGTTTGCCGAGGACTTCGTCAGCCAGACGTCCCTCGCGCTGCGGCTCGCGGTGCGCTTTGCGCACTACAGCGAGACCGCCGCCAACCTGCGGGCCACGCTGGAATCCCGGACCGTCATCGACATGGCAGTGGGCATCATCATGGCCCAGAACAGGTGCAGCCAGCACGACGCCTTCGAGATCCTGAAGACAGCCTCCAGCACCCGCAATTCCAAGCTGCATGACGTGGCTGCCTCAGTGGTCAACTCCCTTGGCCAGGGCCCCGCCCGCACGCACTACGACGGATAGCAGCCGCATTCCCGCATTTGTTACCTGCCACCCACCTGCCTTACAGCAGGCCGCCGGCCTGCGGCGGTAGACTAATGCCAACTTTTGCCGGGGGGCTCCAATGGAAAATAAACGCGTCTGCCTGGTCGTTGAAGATAACGACGATATCCGCGGACTGATTACTGTCGTCCTGAAACGCGCCGGATTCGAGGTCAGGGCCGTGGCCACGGGTGCCGAGGGAATCGCCGCTGCAGCTGACCCCGCCGTCTCGCTGGTCACCCTGGACCTGGGGCTGCCGGACATGGACGGGCACGTGGTGGCCCGCGCCGTCCGCGCCCTGAGCAAGGCTCCCCTGCTGTTCCTCACGGCCAGGTCGGAGAACGACGACGTCCTGGCTGGCATGGCATCAGGCGCCGCCGCGTACCTCACCAAGCCCTTCCACCCGAAAGAACTGAAGGACCTGGCCGTACAGCTTTGCCCTGCCCCTGTGCCGGCCGCTCCCGCTTCACAGGTTCCACACATACCCGGCAAATCCCTCTGCTAGTTTGCCTGCCTGGAAATGAGGCATGACTCCTCAGCAGAACAAACTCCGTAAAGGCCCTGGTATTTGTGGTGGTGGACGGCCGCAGCCCCCGCTACAGCGCCGGCGTCACTATGACCGGACCGCCGAAATCATGCAGCGCCTCGGTGCCACCACTGCCCACAACATCGACGGCGGTGGCTCCTGCACCAGTGCAGGGCTCGGGGAAGGCTCACTGGACGGCGCCGCCGAGCAGGGCACTGTCACCGCCGCCGAGTACACGGCAGCCCAGGGCCCGGGCGGAAGCGGCGGCGGCGGCCCGCGCTGGTAATCCCCAACGCTCGCTCACTTAACGTCGCCTTTCACCCAACGCTCCATCACTTAACGTCGCCTTTCCCTCAACGCTCCATCATCTAACGTTGCCTTTCCCCCAACGCGCGCTCACTTCCAGCGACGGCGGCCTCCCGCCGTCGCTGGAAGTTCCGGCGCTAAGCGGTGCTACTTGGCGAGGAAGCGCAGCAGCGCTTCGTTGACCTCCGCAGCATGGGTCAGGAGCAGCCCGTGCGGAGCGCCCTCGATCTCCACGTACTCGGCGCCCGGCAGGGCCTTCGCGAACAGCCGTCCGGTGGAGTCGATGGGAAGGATGTTGTCCGCGGTGCCATGGAGGATCAGTGCCGGGACGTCGATTTTCTGGATGTCCCCGCGGAAGTCCGTGATCCAGGTGGCCTGGGCTGCGACGGATGCAGTGGCCCCGGCATTGGAGGCGGTGTTCCAGCTGGCGTTGACGGCCTCCTGGCTGAGGCGGGGCGTACCAAGGAACGTGTCGCTGTTGTAGAAGTTCTTGAAGAACTCGGTGAAGAAGGCGTAGCGGTCTGCCGAGACAGCTTCCTTGAGTCCGTCAAAGACTTCCTGGGGAACACCGTCGGGGTTGTCATCGGTCTTCAGCAGGAATGGTTCCAGGGAACCCAGGAAGGCTGCCTTCGCTACCCGGGCGGATCCGTAATTGCCGATGTAGCGGGCCACTTCGCCGGTGCCCATGGAGAAGCCCACCAGCACGGCGTCGTTCAGGTCCAGAGAAGTCAGTAGGGTGTTGAGGTCCGCGGCGAAGGTGTCGTAGTCGTATCCCTCGGTGGTCTTGCTTGACTTGCCGAAGCCCCGGCGGTCATAGGTGATCACGCGGTAGCCGGCCTCCAGCAGGGCGGTGGCCTGCTTCTCCCAGGAGGCGCCGTCAAGGGGGTAGCCGTGGATCAGCACAACGGGCTGGCCCGAGCCGTGGTCCTCGTAGTAAAGCTCGATGTCAGTGCTGTTTTCGGTTCCAACGGTGATGAAAGCCATCGCGGCGGTCCTTTCGAGACTGTGGGATCGGAGCGGGCGGCAAAGCTCGCTTGCCCCCGCAGTTCCCACTCTAGGGGCACAGCTCCTGCTCCAAGGTTGTCCGCCGTGCGCGCTACTTGGAAGGTTGCGGCAACTCGCACGAAATCTGGGGGTTGGCACCCATGTAGTTCAGCGGGCCCGCCACAATAGTGATGGCAATGGTGCCCGCCTGGGCGCAGTTCCCCGGCGCTGCCCCGAAGTAACCGCGCTGCCAGGCAGCAACGCCGCCGATGATCAGCCAGATGACGATGAGTGCTCCGAGAATCCGCATGATTCCTCCAAAGGCCGCGGCGGCTGGTGGGATCAATTATGCGCGGTGCACAGCGGAAAGTGAGAGAGCGTTCGTGGAAAAGGGGCGTTAAGTGAGAGAGCGTCTGATTCGGCGGGGAAATGACTGCACCTCCGGTCCCGGGTTTACCGGATCCGGAGGTGCAGTCAGTGCTTTACGTGAGTGCTAAGCCCGGGCAGCCTTGCCCGGGAGGGCCAGTTTGAAGATTTTGCCCCATGTGGACCCGACCTGCTTCAGCAGCGGTCCGGTGGTGTACTTCAAGCCGTAGCGCTGGCAGATTTCACGGACCTTGGGCGCCACCTCTGCGTACCGGTTGGACGGCAGGTCCGGGAACAGGTGGTGCTCGATCTGGTGCGACAGGTTGCCCGTCATGATGTGCATGAATTTCGACCCGGAGATGTTGGCTGAGCCGATCATCTGGCGGATGTACCAGTCGCCGCGGGTTTCGCCTTCCGCCATTTCCTCCGTGAAGGTGTCAGTGCCTTCGGGGAAGTGGCCGCAGAAGATGACAGCGTGGGCCCACACGTTCCGCACAGCGTTGGCGGTCAAGGTTCCGTAGAGCGCCTGCTTACCGGAGCCTGTCAGCATGGCCACTGCCGGGGTTGCGGCGTAGTCCTTGGTGAACTGGGTGACAACCTTCTTGCCGAGGGCCTTGAGGTCCTTCAGCAACGCTTCCTTGGACTTAGTGCCTTCCTTGAACTCCGTGAGCTCGAGGTCGTAGATGGCGATTCCCCACTCGAACAGGGGAGCGAGAATGGCGTTGTACAGCGGGTTGCCGAGGTTCATCGGCTTCCACGGCTGGTTCTCGTCCATGCGCAGGAGGTTGTATCCGACGTCGTTGTCCTTGCCCACCACGTTGGTCCAGCGGTGGTGGAGGTCGTTGTGGGTGTGCTGCCAGGAGCGCGACGGGGTGACAAAGTCCCACTCCCAGGTGGTGGAGTGGATGTCCGGGTCCCGCATCCAGTCCCACTGGCCGTGCAGGACGTTGTGCCCGATCTCCATGTTTTCGAGAATCTTGGCCAGGCTCAGCAAGGTGGTTCCGGTGACCCACGCGGCCTTGTTCTTGCTGACCAGCAGGGCGGCCCGGCCGGAAATTTCCAGGCCCCGCTGGATTTTGATCACGCGGCGGATGTAGGCGGCGTCTTCCGCGCCACGCTTGGCGAGGATTTCGTCACGGATCGCATCAAGTTCGCGCCCGAGTTCGGCCACCTGCTCGTCACTGAGGTGGGCAGCCGCGGGCGGGCGCACCGTGGGGCTGCCGGATTCGGCAAGCTTTCCCGGGCGCGTGCGTGAGTTCCCGGCGGAGCCGCCGGTGGATGTGGCCTTGCTGGGTGAAATTACAGACATACCGTGGTGCTCCTCAGATTTCGAGGTTGACGGGTCCGGCGGCTGCCGAGACACACGTTTGGATCAGTTGGCCGGGTTCGCCGTGGACTTCCCCGGTGCGGAGGTCGCGCACCTGCCCGGACAGGAGTGGGGTGAGGCAGCTGTGGCAGATACCCATGCGGCAGCCGCTGGGCATCAGCACTCCGGCGTCCTCGCCGATGTCCAGGATGGGGGTGTCGCCGTCGGCCTGCACTTCCCGGTCCGAGGCTTCAAAGGTGACCAGGCCGCCGTCGTACCCCACACCCCCGGCGAAGGTGGTGTTGAAGCGTTCGATCATCAGGTTACCGGCGCTGCCGGCCACTGCCACGTCCGAGCCGGGCGCCGCCGTGGTCAGCGCTGCCCGGTTCCACAGGGCTTCGGCGTCGTCCAGGAAGCTGTCCGGACCGCAGGCATACGCCGCCCGTTCCTTCCAGTCCGGGCAGATCTCGTCCAGCTGGTCCGTGTTGCTCAGGTCCATGCGACCCTGTTCGCCGGTGTACCAGTGAGCCAGGCGGAAGTTGGGAAACTGGTCGGCGAGCTCGGCGAGTTCCTCGCGGAAGAGGCTGTCACCGGGGGTGCGCGCCGAGTGGACCAGGACGACGTCGGCATCCGGACGCCGCGGAACGAGCGTGCGGATCATGGACATCACCGGAGTGATGCCGCTGCCGGCCGTGACCATCAGCAGGGGCCGGGGGTGCTCAGGGAGCACGAAGTCGCCCTGCGGCGGGGCCAGGAAGAGGACGTCCCCGGGCCGCGTGGTGCGGACCAGCGTGCCAGAGACAGCACCGACGTCGGTGACCGTGATGGCGGGGTCCTTGCCTGCGGGGGCGCTGAGCGAGTAGGACCGCCAGTGGCGGACGCCGTCGAGCTCGACACCGATGCGCGCCCATTGGCCTGCAAGGTGCGAGTGCCAGCCGCGGCCGGGCCGGAAGAAGATAGTGGCTGACTGCGCGGTCTCCTGGACCACCCGGGTGACCACGCCGCGAAGCTGCCGCGCGGAGTAGACCGGGTTGAACAGCGCGAGGATGTCCTCCGGCGCCAAAGGGGTGGTAAGCACGGAGGCCGCCTGGGCCAGCTGACGTAGCCGGATCATGGGATAAAGCCTAAAACGGCGCGGGCCATATTTCTCTCTTTCCGTCATATGACCGTTCCGCAGTCACGCTGTAATGAGGGCGCTAAGCCCCCAAAGCCGCACTATAAGCGTAACGGCTGCGATGTGCAGAAGGTTCCCCAACTTCAGTAAGCATGCTTAGCATACCCGGGATTCGGGTGCGCTGACTGCTTTCTCAAGGGGTGGACGGCGGTGGAGCGGCCGTCGCCTAACGGATCAGGATCGGGCCGCCTTCCAGCCCAGGTTCTTATGGGGAGCACGGCGTTAATCGAGTACTCCTTACGCTGGCCGGTGTGCCCGTGGTGCTGCAGAATCGCAGGGACAAGCGGTCCCTTGGCGGCCGGCGGACTTTGGCAGACGGGCGGACCTGTGGACCAAGCGGACTACTGCATTATTGGCGGCGGAATTGTGGGCCTGGCAACGGCCTACCAGTTGCTGATCAAGGAGCCCGGAGCGTCGCTGATCCTGCTGGAGGCGGCGGACACGCTCGCCGCACACCAGACCGGCCACAACAGCGGGGTCATCCATTCAGGCATCTACTACGCCCCGGACAGCCTCAAAGCCCGCTTCAGCAAAGCCGGCGCGCAACAGACAAAGGAGTTCTGCCGGGAACACGGCATTCCGTTCCGGACGCCGGGCAAGCTGCTCGTCGCCACCACGGCACTGGAAGAGGCACGGCTGGGCCAGCTGGAAGAGCGGGCCGGCATCCACGGCCTGGACTGCGAGCGCGTGGACCAGGCGGAGCTGCGCCGAAGGGAGCCGAACGTGTCCGGGCTCGCGGCATTGTTCATACCCAGTACGGCGATCGTTGACTACAAAGAGGTGGCCCGGAAGCTGGCCGGACTCATCACCGCGGCAGGCGGACAGGTCATCACCGGCGCCAGGGTCTCCGCCATCACCGAGCATGCGGACAAGGTTGAGGTGGCCACCCGTGCGAACCGCTACAGCTGCGGCAAGCTTGTGGTGTGCGCCGGGCTGCAGTCGGACCGGCTCGCGGAGCTGGCGGGCATGGACATCGACGTTCAGATCATCCCCTTCCGGGGCGAGTACTTTGAGCTTCCGGCAGATAAATCCAGCTACGTCCGGCACCTGATCTATCCGGTCCCGGATCCCGCCCTGCCCTTCCTCGGCGTGCACCTCACGCCCACAGTGGCCGGCACCATCACCGTAGGACCAAACGCGGTGCTGGGTCTGTCCCGGGAGGGATACCCCAAATTTTCCGTGAACTTCAGGGACGTGGGCCGGTACCTGACGTTTCCCGGCCTCTGGCACGTGGCCCGCGCCAATGCCGCTACGGCGGTCCGGGAGGTCCGGAACTCCTTGTTCAAGGGCAGCTACCTGCAGGAATGCCGGAAATATGCGCCCGGCCTCACCAAGGCCGACCTGCTGCCGTACGAAGCAGGAATCCGGGCGCAGGCGGTCCGCCGCGACGGCACCCTCATCCACGACTTCCTCCTGGCCGAGACGCCCCGGATGATCCACGTCCTGAATGCACCCTCACCCGCGGCCACCGCGGCACTGCCCATCGGCGAGCACCTGGCGTCGAAGGCGGTGCAGCTGCGCACCGCGTGGCCTGCAGGTCGGTGGCTAGACTGGCACCGTGACCAACAGCGACCAGCCCGCCAACGCCGGGACCCCGCCGTCGCGCGGGAAAATCGCTGAGCGGCTCCTGCCCGGCGGTGAGGAACCGGACCCGCGGTTCACCCTTGCCAACGAGAGGACGTTCCTGGCGTGGATCCGGACGTCATTGGCGCTGCTGGCCGGCGGCATCGCCATCGAGGCGTTCACGTCCGATCTTTTCCTGGAGCCCGTCCGGAAAGGTCTGGCGGTGGTGCTGCTCCTGCTGGGCATGCTGTTGAGCGCAGGCTCTGCGGTGCGGTGGCTGCGGGTGGAGCGCAGCATGCGCAACAAGGCCCCACTGCCCTTGCCGCTCATTGTGCCGCTGCTGGCCGGGGCAGGGGCGGTGGCAGCCGCCGTCGTCCTCATCTTTATCCTCTGGCGCTGAACCTGTGGACTCTTCGCACCCAGCCGGCAGCCACGGCGACCCCGGCCTGCAACCGGAGCGGACCACACTGGCGTGGGGCAGGACAGTACTGGCACTGGTGACGGTCAGCGCCATCTTCCTGCGCTGGCTCCCCCGGCACGGCCTGCCCATCCTTCTGCTGTTCGCCGTCTCGGCAGCCGCGGCGCTGGCCATCTACGCCACGCAGCGCCGCCGGTACAGCACAAGGTCCCGCGGCCTTTCAAAGGAAAAGCTCGACGCCGACATCACCGCAGTGCTGTGGACCGCTTTTGCCGGGGTTGCCCTGGGCGGCCTGGGCATCGCTGTAGTCCTCGCCGGATAGAGGCCCGGAACCCTAAAACATGGGCAGGACGAAACCTGCAAGCAGCGCCACGGCACCGATCGCGGTCAGGCAGCGGCCCAGCACTGAGGCTGTTTTGCCAGCCTCTTCCGGCTCCGTGGTCTGCCACTGAGTGGGCCGCTTGGGGTGGTAGTAGATGGGGAGCGTGTCCCCCACCGCCATGTCCCTGATGTCGTGCGGCGACATCGGCGCGTGGTGCACCTGGTATTTGCGGTCGAACCAGCGGAAGCCCACGCCGGTGTTGTCCGAATAGACCACGGCTTCGGCCACATCCCAGGGGTGCACGAAACGGCGCAGGAAGCCCGTGTAGAAGAGAAGACCCAGCCCGACGGGCAGGCACAACCAGGTGAGCATTTCCAGGATCGGACCTGCCATATCAAGCACAGTGGGCATGGATTTGATGGTACAGGCGTACGCTGGGGGAAACGTTCCTGCGGAAGGGGTAGACATGAACGACGAGGATCTTTTGGCCCGCATCCAGGCCCTGGTGGAGGAGGAACACACCCTCCGCGAGGGATCCGGCGACGGCCATGCACCGGACCAGGCGAGGCTCAGGCAGGTTGAGGAAAGGCTGGACCAGTGCTGGGATCTCCTCCGCCAGCGCCGGGCCAAAGCCGAGTCCGGGGAAAACCCCAACGATGCCGAAGCGCGGCCCGTCAGCGAAGTCGAGGGCTACAAGCAGTAAAGGCCGGATCTGTTTCACTGCACCTCTGGCGGTATCGTTTCGCCAGAGGTGCAGCCATGCGACCTGAAGAACGGAGCCATCCATGCGGCTAGCAGTCGCGCAGATCATCAGCAGTGGGGACCTTGAGGCCAACCTGGAGCTGATCCGCGAGAACGCCACGCAGGCCAAGGCCGCCGGCGCGGAGCTGGTGGTGTTCCCCGAGGCCGCCATGCGGGCATTTGGCCATTCCTTGCGGGACGTCGCGGAACCGCTGGATGGGCCCTGGGCCGAGAAGGTGCGGGCCCTGGCCAACGAACTGGGTATTGCCATTGTCGCGGGAATGTTCACTCCCGGTAAGGACGGCCGCGTCCGCAACACCCTGCTGGTCACCGGCCCCGGCCTGGACACCTCCTACGACAAAGTGCACCTCTTCGACGCGTTCGGCTTCACCGAGTCGAAGACCGTGGACGCGGGAACGGAGCCTGTGACTTTTGAAGTCGGCGGCACGGTGTTCGGCCTGGCCACCTGTTACGACGTCCGGTTCCCTGCCTTGTTCACGGCCAATGCGCGTGCGGGGGCACAGGTGAACATCGTCTGCGCCTCCTGGGGAGCGGGCGAAGGCAAGGCCGAACAATGGGACCTCCTGGTGCGGGCACGCGCGCTGGACAGTACCACGTTCGTGGTGGCCTGCGGCCAGGGTGACCCCGAAACCGTTGGAGCCGGGCCGGCGGGTGCAGCTCCGACCGGCATTGGCCACAGTGCCGTCATCACTCCCCTGGGCTCGGCGGTGGCTGCGCTGGGCGGGAAGCCGGAGCTCGCCGTCGTCGACATCGACCCCACGATTGTGGACGACGTCCGTACTAAACTTCCGGTGCTGGCCAACGCCCGCCAGTTCTGATCTTTTTAGCCCACCTGTCCGGCTAAGTCTCCACGGCTGAGTCTGGATCACGACGGCGCGCCGCAGATCCCCCTGCGGCACGCCGTCGTCGTGCTTAAGGATGGGAATTGCCGCCTTTGAGCGGTGAAGTTCCGTTCATGGCCGCGTAATCTTGCTGAATTTTACGTACGACGACGGGATCTCACCTTCCGCCCCCGGCCCACCATGGCCCGCATGGAGTTCCGGCCCGTAAGGTTCCACCGCACGGGTTGGCTGATGGCCCCTGTTTACATTGCCGAAACATTCCCGACACGGGGACTTCACACCGGAGCCATTTCTGTAACGCGCGCGCAACTTTCAAGCGCATTTCCTGAAACACGAAACGCGAAAGATGGACTGCGGGGGAAATGCGAGGGCCTGCAAGAGCGCCCCGTTTCGAGGCGCTAACGCGAAGGGACCTTCAGGTGGAGATTTCTGCCCAACATGTCTGGCTGATGATTTCGGCCGCGATGGTACTGCTGATGACGCCCGGGCTTGGCCTCTTTTACGGTGGCATGACGCGGGCCAAGGCGGCCCTGAACATGATCATGATGAGCTTCATTTCAGCCGGTATCGTCGGCGTGATTTGGGTTCTGTGGGGCTACTCGATGACCACAGGCGACGGCGTGCTCGGCATCTTTGGCAATCCCTTCGCCAACTTCGGACTCCAGAACCTGATGGGTTCCCCGGACCTGATCAAGGCCGGCTACAGCGCCACCTTCGCGATCATCACCGTGGCTCTGATCAGCGGTGCCATTGCCGACCGTGCCAAGTTCGGCGCGTGGGCCCTGTTTGTACCCATCTGGATCACGGCGGTGTACTGCCCCCTCGCCTATATGATCTGGGGCGGCGGCCTGATGAGCGCCGGCGGAGCTGTCACCGCTGTTTTTGGCCAGGTCATCGACTTCGCCGGCGGCGCAGTGGTGGAAATCAGCTCGGGCACGGCAGCCCTAGTCCTTGCGGTGATCGTTGGGCAGCGCCACGGCTTTGCGAAAGACCCCAACCACCGCCCGCACAACATCCCCTTCATCATGCTCGGAGCCGCCATCCTCTGGTTCGGCTGGTTCGGCTTCAACGGCGGCGCCGCAACTTCAGCGGAACAGGCCGGGCTGATCTGGATCAACACCCTGGTGACGCCCGCTGCGGCCATGCTCAGCTGGCTGGTCACCGAAAAGATCCGTCACGGGCACCCCACCTCGCTGGGTGCAGCGTCCGGCGTGGTGGCCGGCCTGGTTGCCATCACCCCCTCCTGCGCCAACATCAGCCCGGTGGCCGCTATCGGCCTGGGCCTGGTGGCCGGAGCCGCCTGCGCTGTCTTCGTGGACCTCAAGTACCGGTTTGGCCTGGATGATTCCCTCGACGTGGTGGGCGTCCACCTGGGCGCCGGCCTCATCGGCACCCTGGCACTTGGCTTCATCGCCCTCCCGGTAGACGGCCAGGGCGCCGGGCTCTTCTACGGCGGCGGCGTCCAGCAGCTCATTGCCCAGACCGTGGCAGTGGTCATCACGCTGCTGCTCTCAGGCATCGGCACCTTGGTGATTGGCCGCGCCATCAACAAGACCATCGGGTTCAGGGTCAGCCGTGAAGCAGAGACTGCAGGAGTGGACCTGGCCGAGCACGCTGAGAGCGCCTATGCCTTCGGGGAAATCGGTGGCGGCTTCCGTCCGCTGAGCCACGGCCTTCCGCACGCCGCGGCCGCAACGCACTCCCCGAATGAGTCTTCTTCTGTAGCCGGCGAAAGCCTGCCACCGCGGCCGGCCAAGGAAGATTCCTTCGCCTGAGCCCTGCTTATCTCTTCGGCCTGCTAGTCAGCCAGGATCTTGTAGAGCGCGCGCCGGGTCTCGTCCAACTTCTCGATCGCGGCCGTCCGCTGTTCCTGGGTGACACCGCTGCGGAACTGATGGATGGCGGCCATCAGCTTCCCGATGCTCTGGTGGAAGTCCCGGTCGGGACTCTCAGGTCCGGTGTTCCACGCGTTCTGCAATTCCTCAGCATGCTCCTCCACCCAGGCCCTTCCGGCATCCGTGAGTGAGAACTCAGTCCCGCGGCCTTCACTGAGGGGCGTGATGAGCTCCTCATCCACCAGTTGCTGCAAAGTGGGGTAGATGGATCCGGGACTTGGCCGCCAGGCACCGTCCGTCTTTTCGGCAATGGCCTTGATCAGCCCGTAACCATTCGAGGGCGCTTCGGCCAGGAGCGAGAGGATGGCTGAGCGGACATCGCCCCTGCTTGCCCTGCGCGGGCCGCGGCCGAACCCGGGCCCGAAGCCGGGGCCAAAACCTGGTCCGGGGCCACCGCCAAAGCCGGGGCCGAATCCCGGACCGAAGCCGGGGCCGAAACCTCCGCCCCTGTGCCCGTGCGGTCCGCGCCTTCCACGCCCGCGTTCAAACCTGCCCCTGCCGTGCTGCTGGCCGGGAAAATTCTCTTCTGAGGTGCCTTTCATAGTGGCATCTTCCTTTCATTCCACGTTGTCTTCTTGGTTGTCGCCGATCCTTCGGCGATAGTTAACGATATGTCGTTAACTATCGCCGAGTCAATAGAAGAATTCACCAAATCATGACCTGTCATCCTCTGGATTGCCCGCTGGAGGCGACGTAGTCTTGTGGCACTCTTCAAGCTCGAGGGCTGGAAAATGGCGAAGAAAAAGAAGCGCAGGCGTCGCAGCGGTTCTACCCTGGGAAGGATCCTGGGATTTTTCGCCGCGAGCATTATGTGCGGCGTGCTGGCGGCCAGCCTGGTGGTCCCCGCAGTGGCAGCGGCCGGCTTCGGAGTGAGCACCTCGATCGGGTTTTTCGACAGCCTGCCAGAGGAACTCACGGTCCAGCCGCCGTCGCAATCCACAAGGGTCCTCACATCCGATGGCCAGCCGATTGCAACCTTTTATGCGGAGAACCGCGTCCGAATCCCGCTGGACCAGATGTCGCCCTACATCAAGAACGCCGTCATTGCCATCGAAGACAGCCGCTTCTACGACCACGCCGGCATTGACCCGCAAGGGGTCCTTCGTGCGGTGGTGGCCAATCTGACCAAAGGAGACCAACAGGGCGCGTCCACCATCACGCAGCAGTACGTCACGAACGTGGTCAACGAAGCGCGGCTGTCCCAGGACAGGCCCGACGAGGTGATCCTCAGCGGCCAGAAGGACATCGGCGACAAACTGCGGGAAATGAAACTGGCCATAGCGCTGGAGAAGAAGTACACCAAGGACCAGATCCTTGAGGGCTACCTGAACATCGTGTTTTTCAACAGCGACGCCTACGGCGTGGAAGCTGCGGCCCGGTACTTCTTCAGCACTACGGCAAAGGACCTGGACCTTCCGCAGTCTGCGCTGCTGGCCGGGCTTGTGAACAGCCCCACGTTCTACAATCCAACCATCAACCCCGAGAACTCGCTGACCCGCCGCAACCAGGTGCTCGGCGAAATGCTCCGGCTGGGGAAAATCAATCAGCAAGAGCATGATGACGCTGTTGCCGCACCCATCGAGCTCAAGGTCAGCCCGCAACGGCAGGGTTGTGCCAATGCGTCCATGGCGCCGTATTTCTGCGATTACATCTCGCACCTGATCCTGAACAACCCGGCGTTCGGGCCCAACCAGACTGAGCGTGAGCGGAAGCTCTACCGGGGCGGCTTGACCATCACCACTACCCTTGACAGCAGACTGCAGGCCGCCGCCCAGGCGCAGGTGGATGGAACAGCGGGACCCAACCCCGACCGCTGGGGAGCAGCTCTGGTAACCATCCAGCCAGGGACCGGCAAGATCCTGGCGATGGCACAAAACACGGTTTTCCTGCCCGAACCGGGAAAGTTCGACACCCAGTTGAATTTCAATGTGGACGCAAAGGACCCCCAAGGCAACGACTTGAACGGTGCCGGAGGGTTCCAGACCGGGTCCACCATGAAGCCGTTCACGTTCGCTGAATGGTTGAACGAGGGCAAGACCATCACGGCCGAGGTGGACGCCTCCCGCCGGGTCTATCCCCTGGGATTCCCGTGGCGGTCCTCCTGCGGAAAGGTGCTCGGTGCCTACAGTACGGCGCAGAACAATCCTGAACTCGGCGCCGCCGATGACCTGCAAAATGCGGAAGAAGGCTTCTACCGGAAGATGCCCGTGAACTACGGCCTGTACAACTCCATCAACACGGCTACTTTTGCCTCGGCTACGCAGCTGGACTTCTGCGGGATCCAGAAGATGGTGGACGCAGTGGGACTCCACAGCGGCCTGGACGGCTCGCCCATCAACATGCATCAGCTTGGCAACCTGCTGGGCGCCACCGGAGTTGCTCCCCTGCATATGGCTAATGCCTTTGCCACCTTTGCCAACGACGGCCGGTACTGCAACCCCATCGCCCTGCTGGAAATTACCGACGCCAACGGCGGCAAGTTGCCGGCCCAGTCCACGGAGTGCCGGAACGCGGTAAAGCCGGAGGTGGCACGCGGCGTCAACAACGTCCTGCAGGACGTGCTGAAGAAGGGTTCGGGCGTCTGGATCAACCCCAAGGTGCACGACAAGGTTCCTACGGCTGCCAAGACGGGAACGTCGAACAACAATGGGTCCACCTGGGTGGTGGGTTACACCTCGGGGCTCGCAACCGCTTCCTTCTTCGGGGACGCACTGGAAGGACAGAAACGGTCCGGCCAGAACGTCACCATCAACGGGACCTTCTACCCCCGGCTTGACGGTTTCATGATCGCAGGGCCGCAATGGGCCAACTACATGGTGAACGTGGCTCCGCTCTACCCGGCCGCACCATTCCCGCCGCCTCCTCCGGCCATGATCGGATCAAATCCTCCGCCGCCCACTCCGGGCCGCTGACGACCGCCCGCAGGCAAGGGAATCCGGCAAAGAACAGGCAAGGCGAAGCCCGTCGATCAGGGGCTGTGGGCTGCGACCCGCTTTTCAGGAGTGGAGTGCCTGTTCATGCCTCGTTCAAGTAACTGGGCAGAGGGCTTCGCCGACCCTGGGGGCTTCACCTGAACGAGGGGTTTCACCGACGGGAGGGGCTCCTCCCGAACAATGGGCTTCACTGGAGCGGAAGCCTTCACTGCCATCGCCAGGGCGCTACCCGTTAGGGGTGGCGCTGTTGACCTGTAGGTGTGGCCGGTGGGAGTCCGGGTTTCCACTGCGTGCCGCCGCCCTGGCCGGGTGACGGTCTTTGCGTCCCAGCCTGGTGTTTCTTTGGTGTGGTTGCAGGCTTCGCAGAGGCCTTAGCCGTTGGTGCTGGTGGTTGGCCCGTCGTTGTGCCAGGGAATGATGTGGTCAAGGTGGCGAATGGGCGCGCCGCAGTAGGGGGTTCGGCAGGTGTCGTCCCGTACCTGGATGAATCGGCGGAGTCCGGGCGGGAAGAGCCGGGCTTTGGAGTCCATCGCGACCAGCTCACCGCTGGTGGGCGTGGTGTAGAGCCGGCGGAGCCACACCTTGAGTGTGGAGCTTTCCGGTTCCGCGTTTAGAGAACCATCTGGTCCCAGGCCCGCTGCTTGGCCAGTGGCTTCACCACCGGTGGGCTCCGCATCTGCCAGAAGCTCACCCCGGATGGTTTTTCTGGCCCATTCGCCGGGGACGATGCCGTAGCCGGTGAGTCGTGCGGGTTCGCTGTCGTCTTGGAAGAGGGTGCGGTCGGTCATCACGAGCTGGATCTCGACACCGCTGATCCCGCCGGGTGCCGGTCACGCATTCCACGAGTTGGTCAGCCATGATGTTGCCCTTTGAACGCTCATCACCGGAAGATTTCAGGGTGTCAGAATGGCGGGTCAGTGCCGCGTACGCGGCCAGGCCTTGGGCCACCGGAAGCAGGGCGGTCAGGCGGGTCATCGTGTCCGGCGCCGGACGCAACGTCACGGTCCGCTCATTCACAGCGTGGCTCGCGCGCCGGGCGACCGACTGCGGGTCCCGCCGGTACGCCGCAGCCCGGACTGCGGCGATGACGGCCCGGTCCCCGGCGCCGGCCAAGGTCCCGGTGTGGGCGGCGATCTCCTCATCCACGGCGGTCCGGTCCTCGACCGACAGGCAGGCTGTTTCCTTCACCACCAGGGTGGCCCGCCACTCGTTCAACTGGCCCGATTCAAGCGCCGCGAACGTGTGGGGCATCTCAACCAAGGCTTTCCCCAAACCCAGCAACCGGGCGCCGCGAGATGGCGACTCGCGCCGGGCCAGGGCAATTTCCGCTCCCACCCCGGCGCCGAGTTCATCCGCCGGCACACCGGCCGCCGCCTGTTCCTGACGGGTTGCGAGGTGGTAGGCCACGGCGATCCGTGCCTGCTTGGCCGCAGCCGCGGACTTCACGTCCTCCAGCTCCCGCATCTGGTCGATCATTCTTTGCCTGTCAGCAGCGGGACGGACCAAAGACAAGGTGCGCAGGACATCCGCAACAACAGGCCCAGGGCGGCTTGCCGCTTCCTGCTGCCCCGCCGTCGTGATCGCGTCCATAAACAAAGTCTTCCAGCAGCCCGAGCCAACCGCGCGGAACCACCAGCCCTATGTAAATAACCCAACCCCTCCGCAAGAGCCCGGCAAAGTGGCAGGATGGGCGGGGTGAAAAGCCTCGAAACCAAGCGGCTGATCCTGCGCCCGTGGGAGCCGGAGGATGCCGGGTTCGTGCTGGACCTCTACTCCCGCTGGGAGGTGCAGCGCTTCATCGGCAACCATCCACAGGTGATGCGGGAATTCGCCGAGGCCGAGGAGCGGATCCGCGTGTGGCGGACCATGGACTATCCGCTCCACGGTGCCTGGGCTGTTCAGTTGAAAGAGGCAGTTCAGCTAAAAAAGGCCGCCCAGCTGAAAGAGCCACTCCAATCCAAAAGCACCCCACCCCTGGCCGGAACCCTGCTCCTGAAGTCCATCCCGGCGTCGGGCGAAACACTGCCGCTTCAGCCCTCCGGCGATACGGAGATCGGCTGGCACTTCCACCCCGACTGCTGGGCTCACGGTTACGCGACGGAAGCTGCTGCCGCAGTCCTCGCCTACGCCCTGGAAGGGGGACTGGACAGGGTGGTGGCAGTGACGGCCCCCGCCAACGCGGCATCGCAGAGGGTCTGCCGGCGCATCGGGATGACTCACCTGGGCCAGACCAACAGGTACTACAACGCACTCTGCGAGCTCTTCGAGGCCAGGGCACCCCGGACCACACTGCCCTAGCCGGCCGCGCCCTTCCAAAGCCGCTGCCACCACGAACGCGCAGCTTCCGGTTCCGGCGGCGGAGCATCAGCAATCCGGGCGGCACGGCGCTCCCGCCACCGGGAAACCTCCTCCTCCACATCCCGGGTCCTGGTGACCACCGGCGGGCCGCCCTGTAGCTGGCGCCGGGCGTCAATGACGCGGCGGTTGAAGTCGGCCAGGATATCCCGCACCTGCTGCTCGGTGTGCTGCGCGTCGAGCTTGGCGTCCAGCTCCGCATCCTCGGTGCGGAGCAGGATGGCAGCCGGGCCGAGGCCACTGATGTTTTCCCGCTGGATAAGGCCCTTGACCCACCAGTCGGGGTCGTACCGCTCCCCCAGCCCCGGAATCGGCTTGCCCGCATACTTGAGGTTGTCGAACTTGCCCTGCGCCATCGCGTCCCGCACCAGATACTCAGCCCGGGCGGCGTCGCTGACTTTCTTGCGCTTCTCCCGCTCCTGCGCATCAAGGGCGTCAAGCGCGGCTTCCTCCTCGGCGCTGATGCCGGCACCACGGTAGGACCGGACTTCAGCGGCGCGCTCCAGGCGCTTCCGGAAATCCCCCGCACCGCCGCTCATTGCTGCCACCGCCTCACGTCGAAATGATGCTTCCTTCCAGTATTCAGAAGGTTTCCGCCCGCTTCAATGCAAGGCGCCGCAATTGAAAGCAAGGGGAGGCTTAAGCTGTTCAGGCGTGGCCAGTCGAGGAGGAGTTGCCCATGGATGCCAAGGAATCCGCGGAGCGGACGGAAACGTTCAGTTGGGTGGATCCCCGCGTGGGGCTTGAACATCTGCCCCGCCTTTCCGGGTTCGACTACCTCTGCGGAATGCGGGACGGGAGCATCCCCCGGCCGCCCATGGCATCGCTGATGAACCTGGCCCTTATCAGGGTGGAACCGGGCCGGGTGGAGTTTGAGTGCCGGCCGGGCGAGGCCCACTACAACCCACTCGGGGTGGTGCATGGCGGCCTGGCGTGCACGCTCCTCGATACTGTGGTGGGGTGCGCCGCCCACAGCACCTTGCCCCTGGGTCTCGGCTATACGTCCATTGATCTCTCGGTAAGCTATCTCCGCCCCATCACGCTCAGGCACAGAGTCCTGAGGGCCGAGGGCACCGTGGTGAAGCAGGGGCAGCGCGTCATCTTTGCGGAGGGCCGGATTGCCCGGCCTGACGGAGAGCTTCTGGCCACGGCCACCAGTTCGCTGCTGGTTTTTGCCGCCGGCCACGAGATTAAGTAAGCGTACGACGGCGGGAGGTCCCGCCGTCGTACGCTTTCCTTGGGTGCCGGGAGGCTCAGCCGGTCACGCGTTCGCGTGTTCGGCGAGGATGGCGTCGATCTGGCCGACGGCTTCCCGCATGCCTTCCTCCATGCCCATCTGGACCATCTGTTCCATCTGCTCCTCCGACTCGAAGGTGGAAACGATGGTCATCCTGGTCCGTCCGCCCGTATCCTCGAGCGTGACCGTGGCGTGGGTGGTGCCCATGGACTCCACCGGAGCCCCGTTTTCGTCCGCGAAACCGTCGTCAAACTCCAGCTTGCGGGGAGCCTCGATGGCAGTGAACCGCCACCAGCCGCCGGCCTTTTCCCCTTCCGGCCCGGTCATGTAGTAGCCGGCCTTGCCGCCGGATTCGAAATTGAACTGCTCAAAGGTGGCCGGCCAGGTGGGCGGGCCCCACCAGCGCTCCAGCTGGCGCGGGTCTTCCCAGAGCTGCCAGACGCGTTCGACTCCGGCGTCGAACTCGGCAACGAGAATGAAGCTGAGCGCCTCAAGATTCTTGGTGGAACTGATAACCGACATTGCAGAACCCTTTCCCTATCCTTCAGCCAGAATGTCGGCGATCCGGCTTACGCGCTGCCGCCAGATCGCCTCATAGTCATCGAGCAGCCGGCGGGCCTTCTGCAGCCCTTCGTGGTTTCCCCGCACGATCTGCTCCCTTCCGCGCTTCTCCTTGGTGACCAGGGAGGCGCGCTCCAACACCGCCACGTGCTTCTGGACGGCAGCGAAGCTCATGGCGTAAAGGCCCGCGAGGCCGGAGACCGAGTATTCGCCGGCAGTCACCCGGCGAACAATGTCGCGGCGGGTGGAGTCGGCGAACGCCTGGAAGAGGCGGTCAAGTTCGGTTTCGCGGAGCTGATCTACAACCATTTGGTTGTACGATAAGTCGCGGACATAGCACCTGTCAACGATTTTTGTTTCGCGCCTGCTCGGACGCCATCGCCGGGAGGGCGGCCGACGGCGTGCCGCGCCTTGGTTTCTCCGCCGGCGCCTGAGAGGGAGCTAAGCGTCGAAGTGAGTCTGGACGCTGGTGCCCTGCAGCTGCTCAACCAGTTCTGTAGCCACGTCCCGCAACTTGCGGTTGCGGTTGCTGGAGACCTTGGTCAGGATTTCCATTGCTTCTGATTGTGAACACCTGTTCTGGGCCATGATGACCCCGCAGGCCAAGTTGATGGCCGTCCTGTGTTCCATGGCCGCCTCAAGATCTTCCGCCCGGTTTTCGGCAGTTTTGATGCGGACGGACAGATGCAGGGTGCTGTGCGCAGCGGCGCCAAAGCCCACGGCCTTGTCGTAAACATTCGGAGTGAAGACGCCCGGCCTGGTTGCGAAAAAGTTCAGTGCAGCGCTGGCTTCGCTGCTGATTTCCAAAGGCACGCCGAGTGAACTGTAAATGCCCGCCTCCGCAAACCTTCTGGTGAGCTCGGGCCAGCGGGAGTCCGAGGCGACGTCGTCGATAATCACCGGTGACATTTCCCTCAGGGCCCTCATGCAGGGGCCATCGCCGACGGCCTGCTCAATATGGTCGAGCCCAACGGCACGGTCACTGCTGCCTGCAACGGTAGTGGGCCTCCGCCTCAGCTTGACGGTGACTGCGCATTCGATGGCATCGCCTGCTGCTTCGGAAACCGCCGCTGCCGCCAGCCCTGAAAGCCCCGACAGGAACTCCACCCCGTCTTCGGCTCCCACCAGGATGCCTTGCAGCTGTGCGATCGATTCGTTGTCCGGTGAATTCGACATGCGCCTATCCTATGTCCCGCCCCTAAAACATGGGCGGTGTTGCTGTGTATGAACCAGGCGGAACGGCTGCCACCCCGCACTGCAGCCGTTCCGCCTCCTCCAGGACGCCTATTCGGGCACCTCCATCTGGAAACCGCACTGGCAGTGCAGTACCTGCGTTGTCAGGTAGACGTCCAAGGCGTCCTCGAATGGCTTGTCAGTGAAGGCCGGCGCAATGAGCCTGCGCAACTCGGAGCCCGTCTTCTGCATGGGCTGGCCACAGTGGACAAACTGCCCGCCAAAGGCCAGGACGCCGTCAATGCGGTTCTTGGGACCCTCCGGATTGATGGACATCGTCAGGCCGCGGCCGGGTAGCTGGACAGGATGTAATCGGCCGCGGCAGGGCCCACCATGCGGAGCCGGGTGTCGTGGAGGTCGATGCCTTCCCGGTGCATGGCTGCCCGGAAGGTGACGTCCGGCTTGGCTTCCAAACCCTTGAGCAGGCACCAACTGACGTAGAGCCCATACAGGCAATCGGCAGACATGGGGCAGTCAGTATCGAATTCCGGAACGGTAGCTTCAGCAAGGAACTGTGAGAAATGCGAGGCAGCCATGATGGCTCTCTTTCGCTGGTGTGCATTTATCCGCCGTCGTGCTACAGCGGTCACTCCCGGAGGCCCTGCACTAGGCCCGGAGGGGCAGGTCGCCAAATGTGACGCCTACCACTCAAAAATTTACGCACTCTCCGCGCTTCTGTCCAATGGGACTTTTCTCTTGCCGACAGCCGAGTCCTTTCCCAACAAAGACCGGATCCAGAAAAGTTCAACGGCGGCATCAAGCAGGTAGGCCCTGCTGATGCGCCCACTCAAGGAGTAATACAAGTCAATTGCAGCAAGCGTTAAGGCAGCACCGATGCCGAGTCGCCTTGCAACGGCGGCGCTTTCCCTGCCGGGGGTAGCACGCACTTGCTCCAGGCCGATGGCGATAAGGAGGCCCGATACCGTGCGCACCAGCCATTTGTCTGCCTTTGGTCCGCTCACGGCCTCGAAGCTGCGCATATGGACGAGCGGCCACAAGCCGTTGATGATGTAGAAGGCTCCTTGCAGTTTTGCTGTTTTGGAAGACTGCATCGTCCTCGCTCCCTCAGTAAGGTCCTGTCATGATCCCCTGCCACCGGTTAACGCCAGGGCTCGTTCGTCGACAGCCGCGCAGCTCACTCGTCGAAATGCGTACGCAGGGCGGAATCGGGCGAAACTGATTCGATGATGCCTGCTGCCACGTCCCGCAGCTTGACGTTGCGGCTGTTGGACGCCTTCCGCAGGATGGCCATCGCTGATTCCTGGCTGCAGCGGCTTTGTGCCATTATCACGCCGACAGCAATATCGATGGCGGTCCGCGATTTCATCGCGGCCTCCAGATCCTCCTTGGCATCCCGCAACTGGGCGAGGCGCAGTTCGAGCCGCAGAGTCTTGGCGGACTGCTCGCCGAACAGCTCCGCACGTGCAATGTCCTCCGGGGAGAATCCATGCACTGCCGAGGAGTAGATGTTCAAAGCGGCTGAGGAATCGCCCTCAAGCTGCAGGGGCACGCCCAGTATTGAACCGATGCCGTGGGCTGCGACTGCCTGCGCATACTGCGGCCAGCGCTGCTCCATTGCAACATCGGCAACGTACACGGTCTTGCCTGTACGCATGGCCGTAAGGCAGGGGCCGTCGCCGTAGGCGTACTGGAGGTCGTCCATCACGCGTGCTGTGGGCGTACTGGAGGCGACAGAGACGGGCCGCTTCCGGCGCACCACCGTCACGTTGCAATGTACCTCTCCTCCTGGCGGGGCGAGGAGAGAAGCCGAGAAAACGGCGAGTTCCTTGAAAAAGTCCTGGGCGTCGCCGGCCTGCAGGACGAGGTCCTGGAGGCGGGAAACGATGCCGTCCTGAATTGCGGTGGCCGGCAGGGAGGCTGTATCGGGCAGGGCGTCCATTCCAGATCCATGAAGTCGGGATTCAACCGCGCCAGTTTCCAACGCGGCCTTTAGACGCCCACTTCCAAACGCTGCCACCAGCCTACATCGATTTGACGGGCTTCCGGAAAGCCGTAGCGCCGGAACCCCGCGCGACTGCGTCGTCAGGGTCTATTCTTGTCTTGGAGGGAAAATTACTTTCCGCTCCCGGCCCAGCAGGGGGCACCCCACGAAGACAGCAATGTCCTTCGCAGAAGGTCCGCTCCCATGCCACAACAACTCCCCTTGGATGAACTCACCCTCGCGCTTGCGCGCATCAGGGGCCTCCTCCTGACCGAGGAGAAAGTAGACCGGGCCGTCCAACGGCTTGCCGAGGGCATCCGCGACGCTTTCCCGGCAAGCTCGGGGGCGGGCGCATCACTCATGGACGAACACGGCAAGCGGACCAGCACGGGAGCCACTGACCCGGTAGTCCTTGAAGCGGACGCCGCACAGTATGAGCTCGGCGAGGGTCCGTGCATTACGGCGTGGGCCACCGAACGCAGTGTGGTGATTCACGACGTCGCTACTGACGACCGCTGGCCCTTGTGGTCGCAGGCGGTCCGGGAACTCTCCATCCGCTCCGTCATCAGCTCGCCGTTGATGGCAGGCACACGATGCCTGGGGGCTCTGAAAATCTATTCAACCCAGCCGGGCGTCTATGACGCCGCCAGCGCGAGGCCCCTGGAAAAGCTTGCCGTGCCTGCAGCCACTCTCCTGGACAATATCCAGAGCTCCGAGGCTCCGCAGCGATTCACCGAAGTCCTCGCTTCTGCCCTGGACAGCCGGGACACAATCAACCGCGCCCAGGGCTTCCTGATGCACCTGCACGGCCTTGACCAGGCCACAGCCCTTCAGCAACTCGTGGAGCTCTCCAAGTCCAGCAGGCAGTCACTCTTTAGCATCAGCACCGGGATCCTCGCCGGAACCAAGAGAACCTCTGATGACGGACCATGAATTAAGCCGCCCCGACTCCTCGATGGGCCTTGAACAGGAGCAGAGCCGGCTCCTGCGCAAAGCCCTGCAGCGCTCCGGCGTCAGGCATGGAGATCTGTGGCTCCGCTACTTCAGCATCGGAGGGACCGTGGGTGAATACGAAGTTGACGCCTACATCCAGTCGCTGTTCTCCCTGCCGGCGGGCCAGCGCGACCTGCTGGCGCACGCAGCAAATGAACTCATCGACGAGCTGCCGCCGCTGCCCCGGGCGCCGTACCTGCAGGACCTCGCCTGAACGGGCGCACCCCGGGTGCCCTCCCGCCGTCGTAATGCACATACCCGCAGGCGAGCCCAAGGGACGGCGGGAAGGCCTTGGCCCTATGCTGGAATTATGGCGCAGCAACTTCCCCTCGACGAGCTCAGCACTGTGATCGCTCGCATCCAGGGGCTGCTGCTCACTGAGGAGAAGGTGAATTCGGCTGTCCGGCTATTGGCCCAGGCGGCCAAGGAATCGGTACCGGGCACCATTGGAGCGGGGGTGTCCCTCATGGATGCCCGCGGACGCCGGACCAGCAGCGGTTACACCGACAGGATTGTGGCCGAGGCCGACGCCACGCAGTACGAGCGCGGGGAGGGTCCGTGCCTGACCGCCTGGGCAACGGAAAAGCCGGTGCTGCTCCAGGACATCCGGGTGGAAACCCGCTGGCCGGATTGGCGCAGGGCCGTGGCGGGGCTGCCCGTGCGTTCGGTTGTCAGCGCTCCCCTCATCGCAGGCAAGGAGACCATCGGCGCCCTGAAGTTGTATGCCGCGCTGCCCAATACATATGACGAGTCCAGCACCACCCTGCTGCAACTTTTTGCAGCGCCGGCCGCCACGCTGCTCTCGCACATCCAGGCCAGCGAGGCACCCCACAAGATGACCGAGGGCCTCCAGGCCTCCCTGTACACCCGCGACCTGGTGAACCGTGCCTGCGGCGTGCTGATGGAACGTATGGGCCTGACCCACGAAGCAGCCCTGCAGTGGCTCATCAGGCATGCCCGCGACGAAAACACAGCATTGCAGGACGTCAGCGCACGAGTCCTGGCCGGGACGCCGGCATCCGGATCGTAGGCCGTCCACATGGGTTTCGATCCTAATGAACCGGAACAACGGCGCAGGCTCCGTTCGGCCATGAGGGCCGCCGGCATCTCCATATCCGAGCTGTGGCTGAAGTATTTTGGCATGTCCGGAGACGCCGGCGAATACGAGGTGGAGGCCTACCTGCAGGGGCTGCTGTCGCTGCCGCCCGTGCAACGCGACCTGCTGGCGCTGGCGGCCAATGAGCTGATCGACGATCTCCCCCGGCCTCATGCGCCGTACACTGACGATTTCGACGGCGGTCCGGGCCCTGCCCCCACCACATCGGAGATCCGGGAAGATGGCACCGGCCGCCAGGCGGAACCGGACGAGTAGGTCAAGGACCGGGCATATCAATAGGTCCGGTACCGGCGTAGTGTCGGTAGTAGGAGATTTCGGGATACCCATCAGATCCAGAGGTTGAATGATCGGGTCCGCCGCGCAGAGAGCGGAGGCCGCCAGCCAGGGGCAACTGCCCAGGGCACACCTATGGATCGAGGGCCCATGGCCCAGGACAGCAGACTTACCACGTTGGACCGAATGCAGGATTTGCTCCTGGAAAGTCCCGGGTTCCCCGAGTTCCTCCTTGGCCTGGCCACGATCTCCGCCTCGCTGCTGGGGTCCGATGGCACGGTCACCTGTACCATCACCGTGGAACGCGACGGAGGAGCGGCAACGGTTGCCAGAGGGCCGCCGCTTGGATGAAACGCAGTACTCGTTCGGCGACGGACCATGCCTCACTGCCGCCCGGCAGCAGCGCCTGGTGTTGATTGCGGACCTGGAAAACGACGAACGCTGGAGCGACTACCTGGAGGCAGCCCTCCAGGAGGGCGTGCGCTCCGTGCTGGCCGTCCCCATCCCCACTGACGCCTTCTCGCATGCCGGATTGAACTGCTATGCAGGCACCGTGGGCGCCTTCACCGCGGAGACGGTGGGGCTTCTCGAACAGCACGCGGCTGCCATGTCCCGCGTGCTGAGGATCGCACTGCGGCTGCACGGAACGGACATCCATCCCGAGCACCTTCGCGCCGCCCTGAAGTCGCGGGCAGTGGTGGACGCGGCCGTCTCCCTGATCATGCTCCAGCAGCATGGCGGCCGTGAAGACGCCCTGCAGATCCTCCAACTGGCGGCCAAGTCAAGCAACCGCCGAATGCACGACATTGCCACTGACATTGTCCGCGGAGCCGGACTTCCCGGAGCGGAGCAAGACGAGAGGTAGGAATGTATCCCTACGGAGCCGATGGTCCCGAAGGATCGGATTTTGCCGCCGAAGTACGGCGGGGCACAGCGGAGCGTTTCCGGAAGACAGACCTTCCGCTGGCCAAATTGTGGACGTATTACTACGGCCTGGGCGGTGGGATCGATGAGATGTCACTGGATGCCTACCTTCACGAGGCACTTGATATCCCGTCGGGGCAGGTTGCCTTGATCGCCATGGCCATGACGGAGCTGATAGAAGGCGAAACACTATGACAAACCAGGAGTCCGGTGCCGGAAACTTCAGCATCGTGCCGCAGGCGGACCCGGTTCCCGCCCCGGATGTGGAGACGCGGCTGAAGGAACTGGTCCTGGACAGCAAGGATGTGGCCGGCTTCCTTACCGATCTGGCGCTGATTGCCGCCGCCCGGCTGTCCTCCCCGGGTAACCGGATCCATTGCGGCGTCACCGTTATGCGGCGCAAGAGGCCCGAAGCTGTAGCCAGCAACGATGCGGCAGCCCGCGCCCTGGACGAGTTGCAAAACGGGTACAAGGACGGCCCCTGCCTCACCGCCCTCAGGAACAGAACCACGCTCCTGGTTCCCGACCTGGCCGCCGAGCGGCGGTGGGCACACTACACGAAGGCCGCCCAGGAGAATGGTGTCTCATCCATCCTCGCCGTGCCACTGGACCTGGCCGGTGAGGCAGAAGCCGTGATGAACCTGTATTCCGGCTGCAGCAACGGATTCACGGACGAGGACATTTCCACTGCCGAGGCGTTCGCCAGCCAGGCGGCGACTTCGCTGCGCCTGGTTCTACGCATCGCTCAACTCAGCGAAGCCCGGAACGACATGGCAGTCGCCATGCAGTCGCGCACGGTGATTGACATGGCCATCGGCGCCATCATGGCCGAAAACAGGTGCAGCCGGGACACAGCCTTCAAAATCCTCACCAAGGCCTCCAGCACCCGCAATATCAAGCTGCGGGACGTGGCAGCAACCGTGATCGCCTCCATTTCGGGCGAGAATCAGATCGACACCTACTTCGACGAATAGGCCACCGTCAGCCGCCCCCTTGCTGCCGTGATGAGAATCACTTGCAATAATTGCCGTTTCGGTTGAGACGCTTCACCTGCTCTGGGCACTATGGAAAAGCAGGGTTGGCCAGCGGGCTCACGCTCGCGCGGCTTGGTGTGATTGGTCACATCGCCCCTGCACCGGTTGCGGATCCCAAAAGCAACCTGCACCATGGAAGTAAGGGAATGCGCTTTCCCACTTGCAGTCAGTCCTCACCGACGAGGACACGGTCCGGGCAAAGAAGATTCCGGGCTGCCCACCGCATGAAATGGAAGTTGAATAATGACGTTCGATGCCAATAACTCCGTGACCCTCAAGATCTGGGACCGGTCAGCCCTCCACCACACGCTTGACGCCGCAGTGAGTGACCTCTCGGCCCGCCACAACACCACCACCTGCCGCATCGCCGTCACCTGCAGCGGGCCCAACACGTTCACGTTGAGTGTCCGTGGCGAGGACCGCGCACTGGCCTCCGCCTAACTCACGTAAACAAGACTGCAGCGGACGACGGCGGGAAGTAACCGCCGTCGTCCTCTTCAGTTAACTGCCCTCCCGGAAAAGTCCGTTAGCTGTGGGTGGGTTCTTCGACCAGGGCTGTGGCGATGCTGTCGGCGTCGTTCAGGGCGGCGAGGTAGCGTTCTGCGTCGAGGGCGGCGGCGCAGCCTGTGCCGGCAGCGGTAATGGCCTGCCGGTAGCGGTGGTCCACGGCGTCCCCGCACGCGAAAACGCCGGAAATGTTGGTGACAGTGGTGGGTGAATCCACCTTGATGTAGCCGTCCTCGTCCAGGTCCACCTGCCCGGTCAGCAGTTCCGTGCGCGGCACGTGCCCGATGGCGACGAAAATCCCCGTAGCGGCCTGATGCCGTGTCTCCCCCGAACGCGTGTCCTTCAGAGTCACTCCGGAGACTTTCCCGTCGCCATGGATCGCCGATACTGCGGAGTTCCATGCGAAGGTGATCTTGGGGTTGTCCTTGGCCCGCTGCGCCATAATGCGGGAGGCCCGCAGTTCGTTCTTGCGGACCACGACGGTGACGGACTTTCCGAACCGGGTCAGGAACATCGCTTCCTCCATGGCCGAGTCACCGCCGCCCACCACGATGATGTCCTGTTCGCGGAAGAAGAACCCGTCGCAGGTGGCACACCAGGAAACCCCGTGGCCGCTGAACTTCTTTTCCTCCGGCAGGCCGAGCTCCTTGTACGCCGAGCCGGTTGCGAGGATGACGGCCGGAGCCCGGTGGGTTTCGCCGCCGCCGGTGACCACAGTCTTGACGTGACCCTTCAGCGAAACCTCCGTGACGTCGTCGAACATAACCTTGGCGCCAAACTTCTCGGCCTGCTCCTGCAGCCCGTCCATGAGCTCCGGCCCCTGGATACCGCCCGGGAAGCCGGGAAAGTTCTCCACCTCGGTGGTGTTCATCAGCGCGCCTCCCGCCGTGACGGAGCCGGCGAGCACCAGAGGCGCAAGGCCGGCACGGGCGGCGTAAATGGCGGCGGTGTAGCCGGCGGGGCCGGAACCGATAATGATCAGCTGTTCGCTTGCGGGATGGTGGTTCGCGTCAATGGTCACGGCGGGCTTCCTTTGCTTTCGGTCGTTCGGGCGTTCGGGAACAGGCTTCCCGGCCTCCGGGTGCTGACCGGTTTAGCCAGGGACTCGTGGGTCAGCGGACGGCGGGATACGGTTTTAATCGTGCGGGATTATTTTCGCGCGGCTCCTACTGAATCTACGCGGACGGCGAGGAAAAGTGTGGCATCACGTCAGAACGCCAGTGGCAAGGAAGAGTCCATGACGCAGCCGCCCGCCCAATCCCGCATGCACCAGGCGCGGCCCACTGGGCTGAACGGCGCGTCACTGAACGTGATCCCGGCAGCGCTGGTCTCGGCGTCGGGCTTTCTGCTGTTTGTCCGCGAGGACCGCCTCTCCGGCTTCCTGCTCCTGGCCGCCGCCCTCGTTCTGGCCGCAATCATCGACCGGCGATTGCTTATCGACCTGGGACTCATCGCCGTGGGGCTGACTGCGATGAGCCTGGTGCCCATCACCACGGACATCAGCACCGGACACATGGCCGTGATGGGCACAGCCATGATCCTGGCCGTTGGTATTCCGTACGCCGTTTCGCGGTTCATCACCAGGGAGCATGCCATCCGGTTCCCTGTCCGCACCGGCCAGCCGTGGACCCGCGCCGAAAAGTGGTACCTGCCAGCCGTCCTGGTGATCGGGTACGCGCTGATGCCCGTCTACATGATCCGGACCGGCGTCTACAACAACTGGCCGGCCGTCAGTGACCCGGAGGGCATTGCCAGGCTTTTCCTGGGGACCAACGTGCTGGGCATCTGGGATGAGCTGTTCTTCATCTGCACCGCGTTCACGCTCCTGCGCCGGCATCTTCCGGACTGGCAGGCCAACCTGCTCCAGGCCGTGCTGTTCACGTCCTTCCTCTGGGAGCTGGGGTTCCACGCCTGGGCGCCGTTCTTTATCTTCCCGTTTGCGCTGCTGCAGGCGCGGCTGTTCACCATCACCAGGTCGCTGTCCTACATCGTCAGCGTGCACCTGCTGTTCGATTTCGTGCTGTTCCTGGTGCTGATCCACGCCCACAACCGCGAATGGATCGACATCTTCCTTTACTGATGTGCTCTGGACGCGCACCAGTGAGGCGCCCATAGTTGAAGCGTGCAGACACCCGACCCTGAACTTGAGGCCTTGCGGCAGCGTGCCGAGCGCGGTGATTCGGACGCCGCGGATGAACTGGTTGAACGCGCCGCGGAGCGCGGGGACCTGGACGAACTGAGGCGGCTGGCCGAGTCCGGCAGCAGGGACGCCATGGACCAGTTGGTGGAAACCGCCGGCGAACAGGGCGACCTTGATGAGCTTCGGCGCCTGGCGGCCGCAGGCAACCGGGACGCCGCCGACGTGCTGGCGGAGATTGAAGACGACGGCGGCTCCTGGCACGGGAGGAAGTCATGAGTGAAGTCATAGACACGCTGGTTGCCGCCCTGAATGCCCACGACCTGGAAGGGGCGGCAGCGCTTATTCACGAGGACTACCGCAGCGAGCAACCGGCCCACCCCGGCGCTGCCTTCGTTGGGCGCGCTCAAATGCACGCCAACTGGCAGGCGATGTTTGCCGGGATTCCCGATTTCCACGCCGAACTGATCCGCTCGGTTGATGACGGTGACACGACCTGGAGCGAATGGTCCTGGTCCGGAACGCGCAGTGATGGCCAGGACTTCAAGGTGCGTGGAGTAACACTCTTTGAGCTCAGGAACGGCAAGATCACGGCGGGCAGGCTCTACATGGAGGAGGTCGACCGCCTAGCCGTGAATATCGAGCAGGCGGTGGAAAACCTCTCGGGACAGCGGCCGGATACGGCGCCGAACCCACAGCAATAACTGAGGGGATGGCATAGAGCGGGCCCTGGGCGATTAAAGCCCGACGGCGGCCCGCCCCTTGGGAGCCGGCCGCCGTCGGACGCTTTTGGTACTAGAGGGTGGCAGTGTCGATCACGAAGCGGTAGCGGACGTCCGAGGCCAGGACGCGCTCGTAAGCGTCGTTGATCTTCTCAGCGGGGATGACCTCGATCTCGGCGCCGATGCCGTGCTCGGCGCAGAAGTCCAGCATCTCCTGGGTTTCGCGGATGCCGCCGATCATGGATCCGGCGAAGGACCTGCGGCCGCCGATCAGCGCGAAGGCGTTCACCGGGAGCGGCTCCGCGGGGGCGCCGACGTTCACCAGCGCGCCTTCGAGGGCCAGCAGCTGCAGGTAGGAGCTGATGTCGATCGAGGCGCTGACGGTGTTGATGATCAGGTCAAAGGTGCCGGCGAGCTCCTTGAAGGTGTTCTCGTCGCTCGTGGCGTAGTAGTGGTCCGCGCCAAGGCGCAGCCCGTCTTCCTGCTTCTTCAGCGACTGCGACAGGACCGTCACGTCAGCACCCATGGCGTGGGCGAGCTTGACGGCCATGTGGCCGAGCCCGCCGAGGCCGACGACGGCAACCTTCTTGCCGGGGCCGGCGCCCCAGTGCCGCAGGGGTGAGTAGGTGGTGATGCCGGCGCACAGCAGCGGGGCGGCGACGTCCAGGTCCAGTCCCTCAGGGATGCGCACCACGAAGTCTTCGGTCACCACAACATGGCTGGAGTAACCGCCCTGGGTGATGGTGCCGTCGCGGTCAACCGCGCCGTAGGTGCCCACCATGCCCTTGAGGCAGTACTGCTCCTCGCCCTTCAGGCAGTTGGCGCACTCCTTGCAGGAGTTGACCATGCAGCCCACGCCCACCCGGTCGCCGACGGCGTGCTTGGTGACGGCGGAACCCACCTGGGTGACGACGCCGGCGATCTCGTGGCCGGGGACCAGCGGGTACTGCTGCGGGCCCCAGTCGCCGCGGACCGTGTGGATATCCGAGTGGCAAATTCCGGCGAACTTGATCTCGATCAGGACATCGTTCGGGCCCACCTCGCGGCGTTCGATGGTGGTGGCGATGAGGTCATCTGTGGCGGACGGGGATGCATAAGCTTTGACGGTAGTCATGGCTCTCCTGTTGTTCTTGGGGGTTCTCTAAAATGCTAGCGGGGTCGAAGACCGGCAAACCGGCATATCAGGCCGGCAGGGGTGGCCCTGTTGATACTGGGTCTGGCAGTCCTACCCTTAACGGCCTTCGTACTGGTCATCCGTGATGTGCTCGGCCCAGACGGTGGTGACGGCGGGGTCGTCAGAGTTCTCCAGGATGGCGATGTGCTCCATGAAGGTTCCATTGGCCGAGGCGTGCCAGTGCTCCTCCCCGGGCGGGGTGTAGAGCGTCTGCCCCGGGTGTACCTCAATGATCGTGCCGTCCCGGCTGCCAAAGCGGGCCACACCTGCGGTGACATGCAGGTACTGGCCGCGTTCATGCGAGTGCCAGGCAGTGCGGGCACCTGGCGCGAAACGCACTTTGGCAACCACTGCACGCTGCTCAGGCCCGTGCGGTGCGGCAATCAGGTCCAGCCACACGTTGCCGGCGAACTGCTCCGGCGGGTTCTTGATGGTTTCACGGGCTGGTTCGATGTTCATGTGCTTGTTCCTCCTGGAAGGGAATGGGTTTGGAATGCGGCCGGGCAAGGACAAGGAGCCCGAACAGGGACAGCAGCGCGCCAGCGATCATGAGCAGGGCCATGGGCACCGCCGTGTTCTCACCGCCCAGGCCAGCGATCGGCGCCACAATGCCTGCGGTGGTCCACTGGACGAGTCCCAGGACGGCGGAACTGGTGCCGGGGTGCCGGGGCACCTCCGCGGAAGCGAGGGCGCCGCCATTTGTGTTGATCAGGCCCTGCGCCACCATAAGGGCGAAGAAGCTGCCCATGGCCACGAGCAGCGGGGTGGCCCACCACAGTGCTCCGGCCAGCATGGCCACCCCGGCGGCCAGCGCGATGAGCTGCCCCACCAGGATGACCTTCCTGGTAAGGACCCGGCCGGCCATCCTGGCTGATACCAGGGCCGCGATGGTCATACCGCCGGCGTTCGCGGCGAACACGATGGAGTACATCACCGGAGACAGGCCGTTCATGTTCTGCAGGATGAACGCGGACGTGGCCACGTACGCGAACAGGGCGATAAAGGCCGACGACGCCACCACCACATAGCCAACAAAGCTGCGGTTCGAGAGCACCTCCTTCGCCGCACGGCCGAATTCTGCCAGCCCGCCGGAGTGGCGTTTCTCCGGCGGAAGCGACTCCGGGACGACGAACAGGGCACAGAGTGTCATCAGGATGCCCAGGGCGGCAAGCGTCCAGAAGGTCATCCGCCATCCGGTCAGCTGCAGGATCACGGCTCCGAGCAGCGGGCTGATGATGGGTGCCACGCCACCTATGCCCATCACAATGTTCAGCACCCGGACCAGCTGGGACCCATGGGCGAGGTCCACGATGACGGCCCGGCCGATCACCATGGCCCAGCCGCCGCCAAAGCCCTGCAGGAAGCGGGCGATCATCAGGAGTGCGATGTTCGGGGCGAGGGCACAGGCCACCGATGCCACCGCCATCAGGACGGTGCCCGCCACCAGGGGGAGCCGACGTCCGCGCTGGTCACTGAACGGGCCGCCCACCAGCTGGCCGAGGCCCATACCGGCGAAGAACGTGGTGAGGGTCAGCTGCACCGCCGAGGCCGTGGTGCCGAAGTCCGCGGATACGCGCGGGAAGGCCGGGACGTACATGTCCGTGGCCAGGGGTGCCACCGCCGTCAGGAAGATGACAGTGGCCACCAGCGTCCCGGGAACGGCGCCGGCGGACGGCGCCCGCGTTGCGGTTGGCAGCATTCGTTGAGCACTCCATCTGGTTGATGACGAAAAGGGGATGCTTCCATCAAACCGGGCCCCGGAAGTCCTAGCGAGGGCCCTGCTGAAACGGGTTTTGGCAGACCCTCCTTACGGATTGGCCATTCGTCGTAACGTGTTCTTATGGATAACCGAGCCGAGGTACGCCAGTTCCTCTCCACCCGCCGCGGGCGCATCACGCCGGAGCAGGCAGGGATCGAACCCTACGGCGGACGTCGCCGCGTGCCCGGCCTCCGGCGGGAAGAGGTGGCCCGGCTCGCCGGGGTCAGCGTGGACTACTACACCCGACTGGAACGCGGGAACCTCACGGGTGTCTCGGACAGTGTCCTCGATGCGATCGCACGGGCCCTGGAACTGGACCGGGCCGAACATGACCACCTTTACGACCTGGCCAGGACGGCCAACATGACGGGCCGCAAGCGTGCGGCGAGCGCCGCGCCAACGCGTGTCCGGCCCGAACTCCAGTACCTCCTCGACACCATTACGGGAGCGCCGGCCTTCATCGGAAACAACCGGATGGACATCGTGGCCGCCAATACGCTGGGGTACGCGCTGTATTCGGACCTGTACCGCGGCCCGGCACGCCCGGCCAACCATTCACGCTTTATCTTCCTGGACCCCCGGGCCCACAACTTCTACACGGACTGGGAACGGGCAGCCAATACCAACGTGGCCATCCTCCGCCGTGAGGCCGGACGGAACCCGCATGACAAAGGCATTGCCGAGCTGGTGGGCGAACTGTCCATGCGCAGCGACGATTTCCGCACCCGCTGGGCTGCACACAATGTCCGCCGGCACTATGCCGGGACCAAGTTCTTCCAGCACCCTGTGGTGGGGCTGCTCGAACTGAACTACCAGGTCCTGGGACTTGAAGAGGACCCCGGGCATTCACTTACGGTCTACCCCGCGACTCCGGGCAGCCCCTCCGAGGAAAGCCTCAAGCTCCTCGCTTCCTGGGCGGCAACGGAGAAGATCACCGAACTGGCCCAGGCCAGCGCGGGCTAGCTCCAACCAACCCGGTGTTGCGGTCCAGTCACGTTAACCACCGTTGCGGATCATGGCGCAGCGTTGCCCGGTTTGTCCTTCTGATGGCGCTGTAAGTAGCGCCGTTTCCTTCCGTTTCGCGTCTTTTGCATGATGCTGGCCAAGGCCCTGACTGCCGTGCTTAGGTGTTTCCAAGGCCTCGGCCATGCAGCATCAAACAGAACCAAGCAGAACGAACAGGAGGACCCGATGCCGGAAACCACCATCCGCCGCCAAGGCAGCCCCTTCGGTTCCGCCTGTTGCCCCACGCACCGAATGTGCGGCATGCGCGGTGCCCAACAGTGGCGGCTCCCCCGCTCCTGACTGCCGGCACCTGACAGCGCGCAGCACCTCCGTTTTTCCCCATCCCGCTCCGGGCTCTCTTCGAGGGCCAGCTCGGCCGTGCCTTCCTTCCGACTTCGCATGCCACTTTTCCCACGCCAATCCTCCGAAAGGCCAACCATGACCTTCGCCGCCTCCTCTTCACCCCCGTCCGCCTCATCCGGGGCCTCCAGCTTCACCCGCCGCCGTGCCCTCGGCGCCTTCCTGGCACTGCCAGCGCTCGGGCTCCTGACCGCCTGCGCGGGTACTGCCACCGCTGGCAACTCCACCAGCCAGGCGTCCCTGGCCCCACTGGCCACCACCGTTCCCGCCGGAACCACCGTCAAAGTGGGAGACCCCACCGTCAAGGTAGCCTTGGAACTCTCGGGCCTGAAGAAGGAACTCGAAGGATTCAACGTGGAGTTCGCCAACATCTCCGGCGGGCCCCAAACAACAGAGGCTTTCCGGGCCAACGCCTTGGACGTCGGTTCCGTGGCGGACATCCCGCCCATCCACGCCACCTGGACCGGCCTCGATGTCCGCATCATCGCCAGCGCCTACCGCCAGGACGCTGTAAACCACCCCATCTACGAGCTGGGCATCGCCCCGGGAGCCGGCATCACCTCCCTGGCGGAGCTGCGCGGCAAGAAGATCGCCTACAGCCCCGGCCAGGCCCAGGGTGCTCTGGTGCTGCGGATCCTTCAAAAGGCAGGCCTCGCGCAGGATGACGTCAAACTCATCGAGCTGCCCAGCACCGGTGACACCTACTCCACGGCCCTGTCCAGCAAGCAGGTGGATGCCGCGCCACTGGGCGGGGTACAGATTAAGCGCTACCTGGCCAAGTACAAGTCCGACGGCGGCACCACCCTCCGGCACGGCCTGCGGGATGATCCGGGGCACCTTTACTCCCCCGCCAAAGTGCTGGCGGACCCGGCCAAGGCCGCCGCACTGGCTGCTTACGTCAAGGTGTGGGGCAAGGCCCAGCGCTGGATTGAGGACCACCCCGAGGAATGGCTCGAGGGCTATTACATCAAGGACCAGGGCCTGTCCCGCGAAGACGGCCAGTACCTGATCGACGCGGCCGGCAAACGGGATGTTCCCACCTCCTGGGCTGAGGGCATCGAGCGGCACCAGCAGACCATCGACCTGCTGTCGAAGGAACAGAAAAAGCCGCACCTAAAAGCGGCGGACCTGTACGACACCCGGTATGAGGCCATTGCCGGCACCGCCTTCGCCGAAGCAGCAAAGGGCGGTGCAGCATGAGCGCCGTCCCCGTACTGGACCGTCCCGCCGTCGAACCCCACCTGGATCCGACCCTCGCCACACGCGAGGACATCCGCCCCACCGGCAGGCGGCTGGGACCGGGCCGCCGCCGGCGGCTGGCCTGGTTGCTGGGCCCCGGCGCCCTGCTGGCACTCTGGACCATCTCCTCCGCCACCGGCCTGCTGGACCCAAGGATCCTCTCCGAACCCTGGACCGTGGTGGCCACCGCCGGTGAGCTCCTCGCCGACGGCCGGCTCCAGGAAAACCTCGCCATCTCGGCCCAACGGGCAGGGCTGGGTCTCTTCTTCGGCATCGTGGTCGGCGCCCTGCTCGCCCTGCTGTCAGGACTGAGCCGCGTGGGCGAGGCGCTCATCGACGGGCCGGTGCAGATCAAGCGGGCCATCCCCGGCCTCGCCCTGATCCCGCTCCTCATCCTGTGGTTCGGCATCGACGAGACCATGAAGGTCCTCACCATCACCCTGGGCGTTTTTGTCCCCATCTACCTGCAGACCCATGCCGGACTGCGCGGCATCGACCTGCGCTACGTGGAGCTCGCCCAAACCGTAGGCCTCAGCCGTGCGGCCTTCATCCGCAAGGTGGTCCTCCCCGGCGCCCTGCCCGGGTTCTTCCTGGGCCTGCGGTTCGCCGTCACCGGTGCCTGGGTGTCCCTGGTGGTGGTGGAGCAGATCAACGCCACCAGCGGCATCGGCTACATGATGGAGCTCGCCCGCACCTATGGCCAAACCAACATCATCGTCCTCGGACTGGCCGTCTACGGCATTCTCGGCCTGGTCTCCGACGGCGCCGTCCGCCTCATCGAACGAAAGGCCCTCTCGTGGCAACGCACCCTGGCGGGCTGACCGCCGCCGCACGTCCCGCCGTCGTCAACCCTGCCGGCAAGCCCGCTTCCGGCGACGTCACCGCAGTTTCCGTCCGGGACCTGATCCGCAGCTTCGGGCCCAAAGGCGTCCTGAACGGCGTGGACCTGGACATCGCATCGGGCGAATTCGTGGCCCTCCTGGGCCCCAGCGGCTGCGGTAAAAGCACCCTGCTGCGGGCACTGGCCGGGCTGGACCACGATGTGCGCGGCAGCGGCGTCATCAGCGTCCCGGAGCGGGTCTCCGTGGTGTTCCAGGACTCCCGGCTCCTGCCGTGGGACACCGTGCTGGGCAACGTCACCCTGGGCCTTCGGGAGCACGACGCCGAGGCCCGGGCACGCAAGGCCCTCGCCGAAGTGGGGCTCGCCGGCCGCGAGAAGTCCTGGCCCCACGAGCTGTCCGGCGGTGAACAGCAGCGCGTGGCGCTGGCCCGGTCGCTGGTCCGTGAACCCCAGCTGCTGCTGGCCGACGAACCCTTCGGCGCCCTCGATGCCCTCACCCGGATCAAGATGCACGGGCTGCTGCGTGACCTGGTGGCAGCCCACCGGCCCGCCGTCCTGCTGGTCACCCACGACGTGGACGAGGCCATTGCCCTCGCCGACCGCATCGTGGTGCTGGACAGGGGCCGCGTGGCCACCATCCGCACGGTTTCGCCGGAGGTCGGTACCGCTGCCGACGCTGCCGGACACGAAGCCCTGCGCCGCGAACTGCTCACCGACCTCGGCGTTGCCGCCGTCTCCCACTGAACCGAACCCAAAGGACCAATCCCATGACTTCCGGAAACCAGCCGCAGAACCGCAAGCTCCACCTCAACGCTTTCCTCATGAGCACCGGCCACCACGAAGCATCCTGGCGGCTGCCCGAAAGCGACCCGCAGTCCAGCACCAACGTTGAGCACTACAAGCAGCTGGCCCGCACGGCCGAACGCGGCAAGCTGGACTCCATCTTCTTCGCCGACTCTCCGGTCCTGTTCGGCGAGGTGGGCCGCCGCCCGGCCGGCAAGCTCGAGCCCACCGTGCTGCTGACCGCCATCGCCGGCGCCACGGAACGCATCGGCCTGATCGCCACCGCCTCCACCACCTACAACGAACCGTTCAACCTGGCCCGCCGCTTCGCGTCCGTGGACTGGGTCAGCGGCGGCCGGGCCGGCTGGAATGTGGTGACCACAGCCGGCCCCGACGCGGCCCGTAACTTCGGGGTGGACGACCAGCCCGCCCATGCAGTCCGGTACGAACGGGCCGCCGAGTTCATCGAGGTGGCGCAAAAGCTGTGGGACAGCTGGCAGGACGATGCCGTGCTTGCGGACAAGGCCGAGGGCGTGTGGGGTGACGCAGACAAGATTCGGACCATCGACCACGAGGGCAAGCACTTCAAGGTCCGCGGCCCCCTCAACGTGCCCCGCTCGCCGCAGGGCCACCCTCTGATTGTCCAGGCCGGATCGTCCGAGGACGGCAAGGACCTCGCGGCCCGGTATGCCGACGCCGTATTCACCGCCCACCAGACCCTCGCGGACGCCCGGGAGTTCTACCGCGACCTCAAAGCCCGCACCGCTGCGGCCGGCCGTGACCCTGAGACCATCAAGATCCTCCCGGGCATCGTGCCGGTCATAGGCGCCACGGAGGAGGAAGCGCTGGAGCTGGAACGGGAACTGGACCGGCTGATCAAGCCCGAGTACGCACGCATCCAGCTGGCAAAGACCCTGCGCGTGGCTCCGGAGGACCTGCCCCTGGACCGCCAACTGCCCGAGGACCTGCCCAGCGAGGACGAGATCGAGGGCGCCAAGAGCCGCTACACCCTGATCGTCCAGCTTGCCCGCCGCGAACAGCTCACGGTCCGCCAGCTGATCGGCCGGCTGGGCGGCGGCCGCGGGCACCGCACCTTCACTGGAACGCCGGTCCAGGTGGCGGACGCAATCCAGGAATGGTTCGACGGCGGCGCAGCCGACGGCTTCAACATCATGCCGCCGGTGCTGCCTTCCGGGCTGGAGACGTTTGTGGACCAAGTGGTGCCGATCCTGCAGGAGCGCGGCCTGTTCCGCACCGACTACACGGGAACCACCCTGCGGGAGCACTACGGCCTGGAGCGCCCGGGCAACCGCTTCGCCGGCGATGTTGCACCGGCGCTCGCGTCGATCGGTTCAGCGTTCTGATGGGCCGGCAGCTCAAGCTCAACCTGTTCATCTACCCGGGCGGCCACCACGAGGCCGCGTGGCGGCACCCTAAATCCCGGACGGACCGGTTGCTGGACATCCGCTTCTACCAGGAGCTGGCCCAGCGCGCGGAGGCCGCAAAACTGGATGCAGTGTTCTACGCCGACGGTCCAGCGCTGGAGAACAACGTGCAGTATGCCACCAGGTTCCGGATCGAGCCGTTCACCTGGCTGTCCGCGATCGCCGTCGCCACCGAACGGATCGGCCTGATCGGCACCGCCAGCACCACTTACCTGGAGCCGTACAACGCGGCCCGGCTGTTCGCGTCACTGGACCACATCAGCAACGGCCGCGCCGGGTGGAACATCGTAACCACCGGCGCGGAGCGGGCGGCCCGGAACTTCGGGCTGGATGAGCACCCGCCGCACGCAGAGCGCTACGCCCGCGCAGATGAGTTTGTCCGGGTGGCGGGCAAGCTGTGGGACAGCTGGGAGGACGGGGCCGTGGTGGCCGACGCCGACAGCGGGGTTTTCGCCGACACATCCCGGATCCATCCGATCCAGCATGAGGGCGAATACTTCCGGGTAGAGGGCGCATTGAACACCCCCCGGTCCCCGCAGGGCAGGCCGGTGTTTGTGCAGGCCGGCTCCTCGGCTGACGGCAAGGCCTTCGCTGCCCGGCACGCCGAGGCGGTTTTTACAGCCCACCAGACCCTGCAGAGTGCGCAGGGGTTCTACGCCGACATCAAGGCGCAGGCAGCGGGGAACGGCCGGGACCCAAACCAACTCCTGGTCCTGCCCGGCATCAGCCCCTACCTGGGCTCCACAGGGGCCGAGGCACGGGCGCTCAAGCAGGAATTCGACGAGCTCACCCAGCCGGAGTACGGGCTGGGGATTCTGCAGAAGCTGCTGGGCGTTGACCTGGCCGGGGTGAAACTGGACGAGTCCTTCCCGCCGGAGCTGCTGGCCTCGGCCGGCAAAGCCGGCAGCCGCAGCCAGCTGGTCCTGGACATCATCCGCCGCGGGAACCTGACCGTGCGGCAGGTGCTGCACCGCTTCGCCGGGGCGCGCGGGCACTATGTCTTCGCCGGAACCCCGGCGCAGGTGGCAGACGAGATCCAGCGCTGGTTCGAGGACGGTGCAGCGGACGGGTTCAATATCATGCCGCCCTGGCTGCCCGGCGGCTTCGAAGCCTTCGCCGACGAAGTGGTGCCCATCCTGCAGTCCCGCGGAATCTTCCGCACCGAGTACGCCGGCCGGACCCTGCGCGAGCACTTCGGTTTGGACCGGCCGCGAAGCCAATACAGCCAAGGCGATTACAGCCAGAACCAACACAGCAAGCAACTACTGGGAGCATCTGCATGACCGACTACCGCAACCTGGGGTCCACCGGCCTCAAGGTCAGCCCGCTGACCCTGGGCACCATGATGTTCGGGGCCATTGGCAACCCGGACCACGAGGATTCCATCCGCATCATCCACCGCGCCCTGGATTCCGGGATCAACCTGGTGGACACCGCGGACGTCTACTCCAAGGGCGAGTCCGAGGTGATCGTGGGCAAGGCGCTCAAGGGCCGCCGGGACGAGGTGGTGCTGGCCACCAAGTTCCACGGCCGCCTCGGCGAGGACGTGAACCAGGCGGGAAACTCACGCCGGTGGATCATCCGTGAGGTGGAGGACAGCCTGCGCCGGCTGCAGACCGACTGGATCGACCTCTACCAGGTGCACCGGCCGGAACCGGACACGGACATCGACGAGACCCTCGGGGCGCTCACGGACCTGGTGCGGCAGGGCAAGATTCGGTACATCGGCACGTCCACATTCGAGCCGGGGCAGATTGTGGAGGCCCAGTACGTTGCCCGGGAACGCCACCGCGAGCGCCCGGTCACGGAGCAGCCGCCGTACTCCATCCTGGCCCGAGGCATTGAACGCGAAGTGCTGCCGCTGGCCCGGAAGCACCGGCTCGGCGTGCTGCCGTGGAGTCCGCTGGCCGGCGGGTGGCTGTCCGGCAGGATCAGGCCCGACGGCGCGCATGCCACCTCCAGCCGAGCCGCGCGGCAGCCGGAGCGGCATGACCCGTCGTCGTCGGAAAATGCCCGCAAGACCCAGGCTGTACTGGAGCTGACCGAACTCGCCGAGCAGGCGGGCCTGTCCCTGATCCATCTCGCGTTGGGCTTCGTGCTGGAGCACCCGGCCGTGACGTCCGCGATCATCGGGCCCCGCACGCTTGAGCACCTCGAAGGCGTGCTCGGCGCGGACAAGGTGAGCCTGTCAAAGGACGTGCTGGACCGGATCGACGAGATCGTTCCGCCGGGCACCACGCTGAACCAGGCCGACGCCGGCTACCTGCCGCCGTCGTTGACTGACCCGTTGCTGCGGCGCCGCAGCCGCTGAACCGGCGCCGGCTGGATTGCCGGCGGCAGGGACGTCGGCGGGCCGGACGGCTCGGGAAGCTCCCGCCGTCGTCCGGCCAGTTCGCTGAGCCGGGCAACAGCCTCGCGGGCCGCCGCTTCCAGGGCGGGATCATCGGTGGTGGCGCGGGCGTAAGCCCCCACAGCGGTCAGCGCCTCCAACAGCCCGGCGGCGGCGGTTCCACCCGCCCCCTGCCGCAGGAGCACCTCCCGGTCCGCAGCCATCGTGGCAGCAAGGTCCCCTACAACCACCCGCTGCCGCAGGTCGCGGATCCGCTCCACCTCAACGAGCCTCTCCCGCAACGGCCACAACCCGATGAAACGTGAAAGCCACGCCTTGTGCCGTTTCTTGTGCTGATGCTCCTGCCAGTGAGGGTAATAGTTGAACAACACCGCGAACGGGATAAGGACCAGAAGCACCCACACCACCCAGTCGGCGCTGCCCGGATTGGGACCTTCCCACGCATGCTCCAGCTCCCAATACAGTCCACCGATGGCCAGGCAGGCCAGGATCCAGCCGACACCAAGAATGTCCCGGCGCCGCCTTTGGGCCTTTGTGGCGTACTGGACGGGGGCCGGTTCGGTGGCGGTAAGTACCTCAGCGGCGGTGAGGCCGGCGTTCAGGGCCGTGGAGGTGCCGGCATCCGGCAACCCGGAGCGGTCCGGTACTTCCACAAAAACCGGCGGAAGCTCAGTGGCCTGCTGCACAGGCTGGTTGGATTGCTCGCCCATTGATCCCCCATCAACAAAGTCCGGACTGGCCCCTCGAGTATATGGTTCCCAGCCCGTTCCTGATCAGGCCGGGTGCACGCGCGTGGTGAGGTAGAGCCGGTGGGCGGTGATGACCAGCGACAGCCAGGCGGCGCCCAGCGCCCAGGCCCCCAGCACGTCCGTGAGCCAGTGGTGCCCGAGGTACACCCGGCTTAGCCCCATGGTGGCGGCGAAGACTGCCGCGGCCACCGCGGTGAGGGCGCGGGCCCGGGCAGACTTGAGGCGCAGGATGATCAGGTACGCCACAATTCCTGCGATGACCACCGAATTCAGCGAATGGCCGCTGGGAAATGACGCCGAGTATTCGTAAGGCGGCACGGCGTCCGCCAGGTCCGGCCGGGTCCTGCCCACCAGTTCCTTGCCGGCGATGGTCATCAACAGCGACCCGAGCCCGGCAACGAGCATCAGGATGACGGGCGTCAATGACCTTCGCCGCCATGCCAGCAGGACCATAACCGCCAGCGCCAGCACCGGCATTCCGATGGTGCCGCCCACGTCCGTGTAGGCGGTGACCAGGAGATCCAGGGTTGGGGAACGAAGGGTTTTGGCACCGTCGAGGACCGGGTGGTCCAGCCCCGCCACGCCGTCCGCTTCGACTACAGACTCGTACACCTGGGCGAATACTGACGCCAACGTGACAGCCAGCGCCGCCCCGACGGCCAGGGTGAGCACCAGCGCGGCGTGGGAACCAAGAAGGCTGCTGATCCGCTTGACCACCGAGGCCAGGAGCCGGCCCGGCCTGGTATCCCACCTGGTGAGGTCCTGCCCGCCCACAAAACGGTCCTGCTGGACTTCACCGCTGACGCCGGCCTCCGCCGGATTCTTGCCTGCAACCATTTCCTGGGCCCTCCCGTACGGCAGATAAGGAATTAGTAAGCAAGCTTACCTTGCGGTTCGGCGGATTCCTCCTGCCCTTCTCCACTGTCCGGCGGTTGGGGCTTGTAGACCCAGGCCACCAGCACCACGGAGATGATCATCAGCAGGAACCAGGACACCAGCTTGTCCAGCGGCACCGGATGCCAGCCGTCCACCTGGCTGGGGTACAGCCAGGCCCCGGACCAGGTGGCGATGTTCTCGGCGATCCAGATGAACAGGGCCACCAGCAGGAACGCGATGACCAGCGGCATCCTGTGGTGCTTCCGGAACACGCGGAAATGCATCACGCAGCGGCCAAAAATGATGACGACGGCGGCAAGCAGCACCCAGCGCAGATCCCAGATGTAGTGGTGGCTGAAGAAGTTCGCGTAGATGGCGGCGGCCACGATGGCCGTGATCCACCGCCGCGGGTAGTTGGCGAAGCGAAGGTCAAAGAGCCGGTACACGCGGACCATGTACGAGCCCACGGCTGCATACATAAACCCGCTGAAGAGCGGGACCGCACCGATCCGCAGGACGCCCTCCGCCTCATAGGACCAGGAGCCGACGTCGGTCTTGAACAGCTCCATCACCGTACCCACCAGGTGGAACAGGATGATGACCCGCAGTTCCCGGAGCGTTTCCAGTTTGAACACGACCATCAGGACCTGGATGGCGACGGCGGCCAGCGTCAGGAAGTCGTTCCTGGCGAGCGCGGCACCGTCCGGGTACCAGAGCCGTGCTGCTATCAGCACCGCCAGGAGGGCCGCCCCGAAAATACAGGCCCAGCCCTGCTTGAGGCCAAAGACCACGAATTCGGTGAGCTTGGGGCGCACACGGCTGGCCGGAGCGCTGGCGAGGAAGCGGCGGGCCCGTTCGTCGAGGCGCTCCTCCAGTGGAGTGGAACTACGCACGAACTCCCTGACGCTTGCCGGGTTGGCTGTTGGCGCGGATGTCGGCGTCCAGGCTGTTCAGGCAGTAGTCCTTGAACCAGTGCCGGATACGCCGCGGGAGCCTGGGGTAGGCAACGGCCAGGACCCGCATGGTGCGGTTGAAGCGGCGTTCCTGGCGGCCGCTCCACGGCAGGCCGAAGTCCTGGCGGAGCTGATCCGGGAGGAGGCCGGCGGTGAGGAACCTTGCGGACGGCATAATGGCGCGGTACCAGAGTGCTGTGTGCTTTGGGTACAGCAGCCCGCGGCCCACGCGCACCCCGCCGCCCTCCGCCCGCAGGGTGGAGATGCGTTCGTCCCAGTAGCGGCTGAACGCCGCCCGGTCCGCGGGCCACATCCCGGCAGGAAGCTGCAGGGCTGTGCCGATGCGCGCATAGTCCTGGTACATGGCGTCGGCCGATTCGTCGTCGAGCGGGCCATAGATCTTCTCGATGATGGTGATCGCTGTGTCGTAAAGCGTGGCCACCACCCAGAGCTGCAGCTCGGGATCGAAGGCATTGTAGCCAGGGGACTTTTCGGTGTCGTCCCTGCGGACCGGAACGTGGGCCCTGTTCACCCTGCGGCGGACCTCGGTCACCTGCTCGTCCGTGCCGTACACAATGGCGTAGACGTAGGTGAGGGTGCCCTTGAGCCTGTTGACCGGGCGGCCCACGAAGGTGCTGTGCTCGTCAACGCCGCGGCCAACCGCCGGATCGGCAAGCTGCAGGAGGAGGGCCCGGCCCGCGCCGGCGAGCAGGATGCCTTCTGCGCCGTACTCGGCCATTCCTCGCACCATTTCAACAGGGTACCGGACTGCCTCAAGCAAGGACGACGGCGGGACCTCCCGCCGTCGTCCGCTTCCGTCCCAGCGCCGCGTCAGGCGAGGTACTCCGTCCGGCCGTCCACCACCGTGCGGAGTATGCGCGCGTTCAGCAGGGACTCCTCACCGTGGACGAAGGGATCTGCGTCCAGCACGGCGAAGTCGGCAGCGAGTCCGGCCGACAACCGGCCCCTCCGGTCCTCCTCCATCACCGAGGCAGCGGCGTCGCGCGTGGCGTGCCCGATCGCCTCCGCCAGGGGCCGGGCGAAATGCGGGTTGTTTGGCGGATACGACGGGTCCAGCGCCGACTTCCGGGTGGCCGCCACAAACAAGTTCTGCAATGCATCGTAAGGTGCGGTGGGAGCATCGGTGGAAAACGCCAGGAGGGCTCCGGCCGCCACATATTCCGGCCAGGCGAAGCTGCGGTCCGGCCGGTCATCGCCCAGCATCGCCACCCAGTTGCCGTAGATGGCAGGGTCGGCGTGGACGGGCTGCATGGAGGCGGTCACGCCGAGCCGGGCCATCCGCACTGGCGTTTCCGGCGAGGTATATTCGAGGTGCTCGATGCGGTGCCGCCGGCGGCGGGAGCCATTGACCTCTGCAGCATTTTCCAGCGCATCCAAAGCTATGTCGCTGGCGTGGTCGCCGATGGCGTGCAGGGCCACTTGGAGTCCTGCCGCATCTGCTGCTGCCACTACCGGGGTGAGCTGCTCCGGAGCCCAGATGGGTCCTGCCTGGGAGCCGTCGGCGTAGGGCTGGTTCATGGCAGCGGTGCAGGCATCGATCACGCCGTCGAGCGCCAGCTTGATCCCGGCCACCCGCAGCCATTCGGTGTTAATTTCCCGCGCCAGGAGCACGGCGCGTTGCACCTGCACCAGGTTTGCCGCTTCGTCGCCGGTGTTGTGGATGAACCAATGCGCCACGATGCGCAGCGGCAGCCTCCCGCCGCGCCGTTCTGCCGCCCGCAGGAAGGCGGCCAGGTCCAGTTCGCCCAGGGCCATGTCCACCGCGCCGGTCACCCCGGCGGCAAGATAGGCCTCGAGGGAACGTTCGACGGCGGCGTCCCGGTCAGCGTCGGACGTCACCTTCGCCAGGAACGGCCACACAAACTGCTGGGCGGCAGTTTCGTACAGCATCCCGTCCGGCTCGCCCTGGCTGTCGCGTCCGATGCGGCCGCCCAGGGGGTCCGGGGTGTCTCGGGTGATGCCGAGCTCCTTCAAGGCGGCGCGGTTCACCCAGCAGGAGTGGTAGTCGTTGGCATCGAGGTAGACGGGTACATCTGACACCGCTTCATCGATCATGGCCGCGGTGGGGGCTCCTGGAAGGGAATCGAACAGCCAGCCCCTGCCCAGGACCCGCGGAGCTCCGGGGTCCGCGGCGCGGGCGTCGCTCAGGCGTCCCTGGATGTCGGACAGGGACCTGACATCCGTCAACGCCACCTTCCCGAGCGCCTCGCCGAGCATCATCACGTGCGTGTGGGCGTCGATGAACCCCGGCAGCACCAACCGGCCGCCAAGGTCGATGACCTCTGCATTCTCCCCAGCCGCCGCGCGGGCAGAGGCATTGGTGCCCACATGGGTGAGCGTGCCGGCGTCGACGACGAACGCTTCAGCCCAGGGGGCCGATTCGTCGGCGGTGAAGACGCGGGCGTTGCGGTACAGCTCGGTCATGGCTTTTATACTCCTGCAGTTCGAATGGTGGCGATATCGGGTGAGTTGGAGGTTTTGGCGGCGTTCACTGCCTCTACACGGGTGGACAGCCGGGCAATCAGGACTGCGGGAACCAGGAGCACCAGGCTGAAGCCGGCCAGGACCCAGCCCAGTGCCGGGAAGCCGAAAGCCTCCCCGATCCAGGCTCCGAACATGGGCGCAAAACTGGATCCCACCAGGTACACGCCCAGCACGGGCCCGGACCAGCGGCCGCTGGCGTCCAGGGCTGCGGCGGTGGCGATGAAGTACATAAAGGCGACCGCGTAGACGGTGTTCCAGGCGATCATGGTGACGAGGTAGGTGGTGGAGTCTGTGGTGAGGCAGGCGGTCAGCTTCAGGGCGGCGCCGAGCGCCAGCAGGATGCCCAGCGGGAGTGCCCGGCCCAGCCTGGTTCCGAGGAAAATCAGTGCGATGGCGGCGAGGAGGCCGCCGCCGGTGGATGCGCTGAGCACCAGCCCCAGCTGTTCCTCCGTCATACCGGCCTGGGCCACGCCGATGGCTCCGGACATGGCCCACAGGGAGTCCTCGCCGATCGCCCAGAGGGCGAAGATTGTGAGCAAGGCAAAGCCGGCAACGGTGATGGTCCTGGTGCTGACGGCGCCTGCTGTGGCGATTGCCGTCGTCGTACTCTCCGCTGCTGGCTGTGGTGCACCCTGGTGGGCCGCCGGTTCCTCCGCCATGGGCAGCCACCCGGCAGTGAACAGCAGCGCGAGGGCGAGCCCGGCCACGAAGCCGAAGGCGCTTCCCATGCCGATGCCCACGGCCGGAATGATGGCCAGCACCACGGTGACGATGGCCCGGTTTGCCAGTCCGCTGATGCCGGAGGCGCGGTTAGGGTTGCGCAATGCTGCCAGAGCGGCCCCGCCGGATGCCACGGCTCCGCCGGCTCCGATGCCGCCGGCAATGATCCCGGTGATCACCGCGGCGGGTGCCATGTCAAGGGCGGCAAGTCCAAAGCCGGCGGCCGTCAGGAGCAGCCCCAACCGGGCCACCAGGTAGCGGCCACGGCCTTCGGTAAAGCGGGTCACGGCGAGGCAGGCGAGGGCGGTGGCAAGGAGGCAGGCGGTCATGAGCGTTCCCGCCTCGGTGGCTCCCACCTTCAGGGATTCCTGGATGGCGAGGATCATGAACGGGACCAGATTGGCGCTCATGAAGCCCACCACGCCGATGCCGAAGGTTGAGACCGCGCGTTTGGTGGTCAGCGGAAGCCGCTGGGGTTCTGGCTGGGTCATTGGTAGTCCTTTGAACGGGGGGATGCGCGGGGTTTTTAGGACTGCGCCGGATGCTTCCTTGCATCCGGCGTGCCTGCTGCCGGTCCGGCAGTTCCCGCTAAAACGAATGGCGTTCGTTTTATTATGCATGTGACCTGCGTCAAAGGGAAGAGTCCCTAGACTGGCTTTTGACGAAGGGAGTTTCATGCCACGGCCCAGGACGCCGATCCTCTCGGTGGACCGCATCGCGGATGCCGCCATCGAACTGGTGGATGAAGGGGCCGGCTTCGGCGTTAATGCCCTCGCCCGCCGCCTGGGCGTCACGGCATCGTCCCTGTACAACCACATTTCGGGACGGGACGAGATCATTGAACTCATGCGTGCCAGGCTTGCCACTCAGTCCATCCCGGACGTTCCCGAGGACGCCGGGTGGGACAGGGTGCTCTCGCTGGTTGTGCGCGGGCAGCGGGAGATGTACGCAGCCCATCCGTTCGTGGTGCCGCTCATCGTTGGCAAGACCATCACCGATCCCGGCGTGATCAGCGCCTACGAACGTATGGCCTCGGCGCTCGTCGCCGCCGGCTTTCCGGACGGGGACGTGCTGACCATCATCTCCGTCATCGACTCCTTTTCGCTCGGCGCCGGCCTGGACCTCGCCGCGCCTGACGACGTATGGGCACCCTCCGAATCCGCCGCCACCCTGTCCCGGCTGGTCAAAGAATCCGGTCACGGCCGGGAACGCAGCGACAAGGCCTTCGAGACCGGCCTTGAGTTACTCCTTGAGTCGCTGCGGATGCGGTTAGCCGCGACCTGACGGACACCAACCTGCCGGCCCTTCTCAGCCAAGGGAATCACGCAGTGCAGAGCTGGGAGCGATAACAGGAAACTACGCCTGAGTCCGCAACTGAGTCCTACTTTAGTCCCTACGGGTGACGCGCGGTGGTGTGCTAGAACTGGGAGCGCACACAGGTTGGGCCGGTTGGCGTACTTGACCGCCAGCCTGCTTTCGATTCATACCGTCAGGGAGGACGACATGAAAAAGCACCACTCGAAGATCCAGCACCCTCAGAAGCGAAAACTTGCCTCAGCGGTGGTGGCCGCTTCGCTGCTGGCCGTCGCTGCATTGCCTGCGGGCATCAGCCCGGCGATAGCCGAAGGCCCCTCCCAGCCGGGTGGCGCCGTCATCAACGGAGACTTTTCCCAAGGACTCAGTGGATGGAAGGTTACCGGCAACCCTGCCGCGACCACCACGGCGGCGGAGGCCGGCAACCAGCAACTGACGCAGCGCCTCGGCGCGGACGGCACGGCGACGCTTCGCCAGAAGACCGGCAGCCTGGCCGAGGGCTGGTGGACGGTGTCAGCAAGGGTCAAGGCTGAGGGGACGCTCGGCGCTTCCCGGATCGGCTTGAAGAACTGCGGAGTGGACGGCGACACCGTCCTTCCGTCCACCGCGCAGGACGGTGCCTGGCTGCAGATCTCGGCCGACGCCTACGTGACCAAGGGTGCCTGCGAGATCATTATCGAAACCCGCGGCAAAGCCGGCGACTGGGCCGAGGTGGACGACGTCAGGCTCACCCCAGGCTCCATCCAGCGGGCGGTCCGTGGCGCCGACCTTTCCAACCTTGCCAAAAATGAGGACATGGGTGCTGTCTACTTTGGTGCGAACGGCCGGCAGGTGGACGCCGTCGAAGCATTCGCCGACGCCGGCGCCAACCTGGTGCGGCTGAAGGTGTGGGTGAACCCCGCTGACGGCTACAACACCACGGATGAAGTGGTGGCCACAGCCAAACGGGCGAAGGCGGCCGGGATGAAGATCCTGGTGGACTTCCACTACAGCGACCGGTGGACAGACCCGGGCGCCCAGGGAATGCCCGCCGCCTGGGTGGGCCTCAGCCCGCAGGCAGTGGCGGATGCCGTCTACGCGCACACCTCGGAGGTGCTGACTGCACTGAAGAACGCCGGCGCCACTGCGGACTCGGTGCAGGTGGGAAATGAGATCAACCCCGGCATGCTCTGGCCCCTCGGCCAGACCTGGGACGTCAACCCCGCGGACGACGTGGAGGGCGCGCAGTGGGACAACCTGGCCCTGTTCCTCGCTGCCGGCTCCCGCGCCGCCAAGGACGTCAGTGCCCAGACAGACGTCATCCTGCACCTGACCAACATCAACAACGGCATCGGCGGCCTGACGTGGTGGTATGACGAGGTCACCAAGCGGGGCGTCCAGTTCGACACGATCGGCTTGTCCTACTACGGCTACTGGCACGGCTCCATGGCGGACCTGCAGCACGCCATCACCGAACTTTCCGCCCGCTACGACCGTAACGTGGTGGTCGTCGAGAACTCGTACCCGTTTACCCTCCAGGACAATCCGGTTGATCCGTGGGAGAACGTCATCCGCAGCCAGGACCAGCTTGTACCGGGCTATCCGGCAACTCCGGAGGGGCAGGCGGCTAACTTCCGGGCCGTCCAGGACGTCGTGGCGTCCGCCCCGGGCGGCCGCGGACTCGGCGTGGTGTCCTGGGAACCGGCATGGACTGCCGTCCCGGGCAACGGCTGGGATCCGGCCGACCCCGCCAGCGGCAACGCGTGGGAGAATCAGGCCATGTTTGATTTTGCAGGCCGGGCCCTCCCGGCGCTGCAGCAATTTGCTCCGGATCCTGATACCAAAAGCTGATCCCACGAGCGGGCCGCGCCCGTCCTGCCGGGCAGGCGCGGCCGCAGTGACTTGACTCACAATAAGCCCTGACGTACCGTTTCTGTTAGCGCTAACACATCCTGAAAGCGGACTGCATGGCAAGTGCCACCGGCATCGCCCGTGCAGACCGCCCCTTCCGAGTCCAGAACCGCGGGTCCGGCTTTTAAAGCCCCACCCCTTATTGCTTTACCTGCCGGCAAGCGCAGATGCTTACCGGCTCAGCACCACTTCGCGGACAAACTCCGCGGAAGGAGAAAGTTGTGAGAATTAGGAAACTCCTGGGCGCCGTTGCAGTCGCTCTCGCAGTCACTGTGGGTGCCACAGGTTGCGGCTCCCGGGGCGGAGCAGCTGAAGCCGGGGCCGGGGCCTCGGCTAACCCCAGCGATTCCCTGGTGGGCATCTCGATGCCCACGCAAACTTCCGAACGCTGGATCGCCGATGGCGGGAACGTGGAAAAGTCCTTGAAGGAACTGGGCTACAAGACTGACCTGCAGTTCGCCAACGACGACATTCCCACCCAGGTGTCGCAGATCGAAAACATGCTCACCAAGGGAGCCAAGGCGCTGATCATCGCTGCCATCGACGGCACCACCCTGACCGATGTCCTCGCCAAGGCGAAGGAACAGAACGTCAAGGTCATTGCTTACGACCGCCTGATCAACGGCACCCCCAACGTTGACTACTACACCACGTTCGACAATTACACAGTGGGCGTGCAGCAGGCTACGTCGCTGCTGACCGGGCTTGGCCTGGTGGATGCCAGCGGCAAGAAGGTGGACGGCAAGGGCCCCTTCAACGTTGAGCTTTTCGCCGGCAGCCCCGACGACAACAACGCCAACTTCTTCTGGACCGGCGCCATGGACACCCTGAAGCCGTACATGGATGCCGGCACCCTCAAGGTGCCCAGCGGCCAGACCAAATTCGAGCAGGCAGCCATCCTGCGCTGGCAGGCACCCGTTGCGCAGAAGCGCATGGAGGACATCCTGACCGCCGCCTACAGCTCCGGCACCAAGCTCGACGGCGTGCTCTCCCCCTATGACGGGCTCTCCATCGGCATCATTTCGGCGCTGACCAGCACGGGCGGCTACGGCAAGGGCGACCTGCCGGTGGTCACCGGCCAGGACGCTGAAAAGGGCTCCGTGAAGTCCATCATCGCCGGCGAGCAGTACTCCACCATCTTCAAGGACACCCGCCAGCTGGGTTCCCAGGCCGTGAAAATGGTTGACGCCGTCCTGAAGGGCCAGGAGCCGGAGGTCAACGACAGCAAGACCTACAACAACAAGGTCAAGGTAGTACCGGCGTTCCTGCTGAAGTCCGTGATCATCACGGCGGACAACTACAAGAAGGAACTCATCGACTCGGGCTATTACAAAGACGCCGACGTCAAGTAACCATCTTCGGGGGTTGCGGGCCCGCCCCCCCCCCCCGGGCGCCCCCCCC
>NZ_VHIJ01000001.1:95993-105870 GCF_006680095.1 Pseudarthrobacter sp. B4EP4b
GCCCCGCCACCCCGGCCTGGCCGCAACCCCTTCCCGTAGGGCTCCTGCAGCCGCAGGCCGGCCAAGTTTTTCAACCAGTCAGTGGGAATTGACGATGAACACACCCATTCTCCAAATGCGGGGAATCACTAAGACCTTTCCGGGCGTGAAAGCCCTCCAGGACGTCACCCTGGACGTCAACCGTGGCGAGGTGCACGCCATCTGCGGTGAGAACGGGGCGGGAAAGTCCACCCTCATGAAAGTGCTCTCCGGCGTTTACCCGCACAACTCCTTCGACGGTGAGATCCTCTTCGAAAACGAGCCCTGCAACTTCTCCGGCATCAATGACAGCGAGAAACGCGGCATCGTCATCATCCACCAGGAACTCGCCCTGAGCCCCTACCTGTCGATCGCCGAGAACATCTACCTCGGGAACGAGCAGGCCAAAAACGGCTGGGTGGACTGGCGGAAAACAAACCTGGAAGCGGCCAAGCTGCTGGCCCGGGTGGGGCTGGACGAAAACCCCGTGACTCCGGTACAGCACATCAGCGTGGGCAAGCAGCAGCTGGTGGAAATCGCCAAGGCCCTCTCGAAGGAAGTCAAGCTCCTCATCCTGGACGAGCCTACTGCCGCGCTTAACGACGAGGACTCGGGACACCTGCTGGACCTGATCCTCCACCTGAAGGGGCAGGGAATCACCAGCATCATCATCAGCCACAAGCTCAACGAAATCCGCAAGGTAGCGGACGCCGTCACCATCATCCGCGACGGCAAAACCATCGAAACCCTGCGCCTGGATGAGGGCCAGATCACCCAGGAACGGATTATCCGCGGGATGGTAGGCCGTGACCTGGAAAGCCTCTACCCGGACAGGAACCCGCAGATCGGCGAGGAAGTCCTCCGGATCGAGGACTGGTCCGTCAGGCATCCCCAGGACCACTCCCGGATGGTGGTGCACAACGCAAGCCTGTCCGTCCGCAAGGGCGAAGTGGTTGGCCTCGCAGGCCTGATGGGCGCAGGCAGGACCGAGCTGGCCATGAGCGTGTTCGGGCGCACCTACGGAACCGCGATGTCCGGGAAGGTGTACAAGTACGGCAAGGAAATCAACACCTCCACCGTGTCCCACGCGATCTCGAACGGCATTGCCTACGCCACCGAAGACCGGAAGCACTACGGCCTGAACCTCATCGAGGACATCAAGCGGAACATCTCCATGGCGGCCCTGCGGAAGCTGGTCAAGGGCGGCTGGGTGGACAAGAACCAGGAAACCATTGTCGCCAACGGCTACCGGAAGAGCATGAACATCAAGGCGCCGTCCGTGGCCGCCATCACCGGAAAGCTGTCCGGCGGAAACCAGCAAAAAGTGGTGCTGAGCAAGTGGATGTTCTCGGACCCGGACGTCCTGATCCTCGACGAACCCACCCGGGGCATCGACGTCGGGGCGAAATTCGAGATCTACACGATCATCGCCAAGCTGGCGGCCGAAGGTAAAGCCGTGATCGTCATTTCCTCCGAACTGCCCGAACTCCTCGGCATCTGCGACCGGATCTACACCCTCTCGGCCGGCCACATCACGGGCGAAGTTCCCATCGCCGAAGCATCCCAGGAAACCCTCATGCACTACATGACCAAAGAGAAGGAATAGGACATGTCCGCCCTACGAGAATCACTCGGCTTCCTCACAAGCCGCCTCCGGCAGGTCGGCATCTTCGTTGCCCTGATCCTGATCGTCCTGCTGTTCCAGGTTTTGACCAACGGCATCCTCCTGGAACCCCAGAACGTCACCAACCTGGTGGTCCAGAACAGCTACATCCTCATCCTCGCCATTGGCATGGTGATGGTGATCATCGCCGGCCATATCGATCTCTCGGTCGGTTCGATCGCCGGATTCATCGGGGCCGTTGCCGGCGTAATGATCGTCCATTGGGGCTGGGCCTGGTGGATCGCCATCCCCGCCTGCCTCCTGGTGGGAGCACTGGTGGGAGCCTGGCAAGGTTACTGGATCGCCTACGTGGGGATCCCTGCGTTCATCGTCACGCTGGCAGGCATGCTGATCTTCCGCGGCCTCACCCTGATCACCTTGAAGAACCAGCAGATCACCCCGTTCCCCGCCGAACTTCGGGCCTTGGGCGGCGGCTTCCTCCCGGACATCTCCGGCGGCAATTCAGTGCTGGAATGGCTGACCGTCATCCTTGGCGTGGGTGCCACGGTCGCCCTGCTCGTCCAGGCACTCAAAGAACGCCGGATCCGGAGGAAGTTCGATCTGGAGAACGAGCCGATGGCCTGGTTTGCCACCAAGACCACCTTTATCGCCCTCCTCATGCTGATCATCACGTTCCTCCTGGCCAGCTACCGCGGCACGCCGATCGTCCTGATCGTGCTGGCCGTCCTGGTCATCGCCTACACAGCCCTGATGAACAACAGCGTCTTCGGCCGCCACACGTACGCCATCGGCGGGAACCTGCACGCCGCTGAGCTGTCCGGCGTCAAGACCAAAGCCGTCACCTTCCGGCTCTTCGTCAACATGGGCGTCCTGGCAGCCTTGGCCGGCCTGGTCTTCACCGCCCGGCTCAACTCGGCCCAGCCAGCCGGCGGCACCGGCTTCGAGCTGGACTCCATCGCCGCTGCGTTCATCGGCGGCGCCGCCGTCCAGGGCGGCATCGGCACAGTGGCCGGCGCGATGATCGGTGGCCTCATCATGGGCGTGCTGAACAACGGGATGTCCATCCTGGGCCTCGGTACGGACTACCAGCAGCTCATCAAGGGACTGGTACTCCTGCTCGCCGTGGGCTTCGACATCTTCAACAAGAACCGCACCGGCGGCGGCACCAGCATCACCAGCCGCTTCAAAAAGAAGCCGGTGCCCCCGGCCACCACGGAAGCAGCGACGCCTGGGGAGTCAACCGTTCCGGTTCCGGCCAAGGCATCCGAAACCGTCTGACCCAACGGGAAAGCCCAGCTACCGGACGGCCCGGTAGCTGGGCTTTTTCGCGTGGCGCGAAAGAGATTGGGCCTAGAAAGTGGACTCCCGGGTCACTCCGAACGGCACCTGATCGCTCAGGGAGACCCGGAAACGGCCGGGTTCCAGGCGGGTCACCAGGATGCCGTGGGTCCCGGCGCGGACTGCTAGGGCTTGCAGATCCTTCACGGCCGAGTTCAGCCGTTCCTCGATCTGGCAGGCGCTCTCGACCCGGATCTCGATGTGGTCAGCGGTTGCGGTGGGCATGTCCTAAACCACTTTCCCGGCAGTGTGGATGACGCAGACGGTTCCTGCGGGGACCACTGCGGTGCCGGTGACGGTTTCGCCGCTGAGGAGGTCGCGGCCGGTGGCCGGGTACTCGGCGTCGGTCTCAGCATGGTTGATCAGGAAGGTGAAGGTGTCCGCCCCGGCGCTGCGGGACGCGACCTCCAGTCCGGCCGGCGGCCGGGGCACCGTTTCAATCCCTGAACCTTCGACGGCGTCACGCACCACGGCGGCGAGGTCGCCGCCGTCGAGCTTGGTGGAAACGTACCAGGCAGTCCCGCTGCCGAAGGTGTTGCGGGTGACGGCTGGCCGTGAAGCTGCCGGGCCGTCAACGTAGTGGCTGACGACCGTGGCGGTGCCGGGATGGATCTCCTCGGCCCACACGGTACCGGCGGCACCGCTGCCCAGCGTGACGGTCTCGTTCTCGCGGAGCGGCAGGAATTCGTGGATTTCCACGCCGAGCACCTCGCGGAGGGCTCCGGGTGAGGCACCTGCCGGGACCGTATCGTTGGCGTCCACAATGCCGGAGAAGTAGGAAACCAGCAGGTTGCCGCCGTCGCGGACGTATTGTGCGAGGTTTGCCGCAGCCTTTTCCCCCACCAGGTAGAGGGCCGGGGCCAGGACCAGGCCATATCCGGAGAGGTCGGCTTCGGGGTGGGCGAAGTCGACGCTGATGCCGGCCTGCCAGAGGACGGTGTAGTACGCCTCGATGCGTTCGCGGTGGTTGAGGTCGCTGCTGGGCCGCCATTCCAGGTCCTGTGCCCAGAAGGATTCCACATCCCAAAGGATGGCCACCCGGGACTCCACAGTGGATCCCTTGGCGGCGGCGAGCTTCTTCAGGTCATCGCCCAGGTCCAGCACCTCGCGCCAGATCCGGGTACCGGTACCGGCGTGCGGAAGCATGGCGGAATGGAACTTCTCGGCACCGAACCTGGATGCCCGGAACTGGAAGAACATCACCGCATCGGCGCCGCGGGCCAGGTGGGAGAGGCTGTTGCGTGCCAGTTCGCCGGGGCGTTTGGCGATGTTGCGGCCCTGCCAGTTCACGGCGCCCGTGGAGTGTTCCATCAGCATCCAGGGCCGGTTTCCCGCCAGGGAGCGGGTGAGGTCGGCGTCCATGGCAAGCAGGATGTGATTGTCCGTCCGCTGGGCCACCAGGTAGTGGTCGTTGGCAACGATGTCCACTTCCTTGCTCCACTTCCAGTAGTCAGCAGCCAGGCAGTTGGTGGCCATGAAGTTGGTGGTGACGGGGATGTCCGGAGTATACCGGCGGATGACGTCCCGCTCATTGATGAAGCACTCAAGCAGGGCGTCAGAGGTGAAGCGGTGGAAGTCCAGGCGCTGGGCCTGGTTGCTGACGCTGGCGGAGAGCCGGGGCGCGTCGATCTCGTCCCATTCGCCGTACTTCTGTCCCCAGAACAGCGTGCCCCAGGCGCGGTTCAGTTCGTCCAGTGTGCCGTAGCGGGCCTGAAGCCATTCGCGGAAGGCAGCCACGGAGTACTCGTCGTAGGAGTCGCTGACCGGTGCGCCGTACTCGTTGTGCACATGCCAGAGGACCAGTGCCGGATGTGCGGCGTACCTGCGGGCCAGCTGCTCCGTGATGTTGGCGGCGGCGCGGCGGTATTCGGGCGAGCTGGGGCTGGGCATTCCGCGGGATCCGTTGCCCAGGGTGACCCCCTCGCGGGTGACGGGGCGGGCCTGCGGGTACTTCTTCCAGAACCAGGCGGGTGGAGCTGCCGTGGGTGTGCCCAGGTCCACGCTGATCCCTGCACCATGGAGGAGATCCATCAGATGGTCCAGCCATTCGAAGTCATACTCGCCTTCGCGCGGTTCCAGCAGCACCCAGGAGAAGATGCCGATGCTGACCAGGTTGATCCCGGCCTCCTTCATCAGCGCGATGTCCTCCACCCAGACCTCGCGCGGCCACTGCTCCGGGTTATAGTCCCCGCCGTAGCAAAGGCCGGCGGGGCGCCGGACCCAGGGCGCAGGTAGGCGCTCGGGTGCCGCCGCGGCCTGCGGCGCCGGGCGGTGAAGGACGTCTGTCATGGGGGATTCTCCTTAGGACTGTGTGCGGTCCCAGTTTTATCACAGCGTAAAGCCGGAAGACCAGAGCAGCGCTCCTATTGACATGGCTCACACAGATGTGGATTACTGGAACCGCTCACAGTCATGCGGCCTAGGTTCGGATGAGGGTGATAATTCAGCGAAACCCGTTCAGCTTTTCGACAAGGAGGACGAAATGCGCAAGTCATTTCGTGCAGGCGCCGTGGCCATGCTCGCAGCGGCCGCAATGCTTACCGCAGGATGTTCCGGGAATTCCGGTTCGGACAACGGATCAGCAGCAAGTGATCCCAACCAAAAGGTGGAACTGACCTACTGGGCCTGGGCCCCCAACCTGGACAAGGTGGTGGAGGTCTGGAACGAAAAGAACCCCAACATCCACGTCACCGTCAACAAGCAGGACGGCGGCGACCCCGCAGTCACCAAGCTGCTCACCGCCGTCAAGGCCGGCAGCGGCGCCCCTGACCTGATCCAGGCCGAATACCAGAAGATTCCCACGCTGGTTGCGGCAGATGCCCTGGCCGACCTGTCCGGCACCGAAGCCAACGAAACTAAAAGCCACTTCCCCGAAGGCGTGTGGAACGATGTAACGCTGGGCGGCGACGCACTGTACTCGGTTCCGCAGGACACCGGCCCCATGGTCTTCTACTACCGTGCCGACGTCTTCGAAAAGCTCGGCCTCTCCGTCCCCACCACCTGGGATGAATACGCGCAGGCCGCCAAGGCCGTCCACGCCGCGGATCCCGAAGCTTACCTGGGCACGTTCTCCTCCAACGATGCCGGCTGGTTTACGGGCATGACCCAGCAGGCCGGAGCCTCATGGTGGGGTATTGACGGGGACGCCTGGAGCGTCAACATCGACAAGGAAGCCACCCAGAAGGTCGCCGGGTACTGGGGCGGGCTCGTGGAAGAGGGCATCATCGACAACAAGCCGATGTACACCCCCGAGTGGAACACGGCCCTGAACACCGGCAAGCAGGTCGGCTGGCTCAGCGCAGCGTGGGGTCCGGGCGTGCTCTCCGGCAACGCGGGTTCAACTGCCGGCCAGTGGAAAGTGGCCCCCATGCCGCAGTGGGATGCCGCAAAGCCCTCCACCGGTAACTGGGGCGGTTCCTCCACCGCTGTAACGTCGCAGTCCAAGAACCTTGACGCCGCCGCAAAGTTCGCCACCTGGCTGAACACCGATCCGGAAGCCGTCAAGGCCCTGGTCACCGAGACCGGCATCTACCCGGCCGACACCGAGGGTGCCAAGTCCGCGCTGACCGAGGCGCCCGGGTTCTTCTCCAACCAGCCCGATTTCTACGATGTGGTTGGCGGCGCCGCGCAAAGCGTGAGCTCCTTCACCTACGGGCCCAACGTCAATGTGGCCTACAACGCCTACAACGACCAGTTCGCCAAGGCTGCACAGTCCAAGCAGAAGGGCGCCTTCCTCGACGCCGTCAAGTCCATGCAACAGGTCACCGTTGAGGACCTGTTGCAGACCGGCTTCACCGTCAAATAAGCCCTGCAAGTATGAAAAAGACTCCGGTTCCGGGAGGGGCATCCCTTGGCCCCTCCCGGAACCGGCACCATCTTCAAGAATCCACACAAGCTCCAATCCACACAAGGAAGTGCACCCGTGGCAATGACTGTGACCAAGCCCGGTCCGGCGGCAGATACCGCCGCCGGGACCACCAGGCGGGCGAAAAATTTCAAATCCCGGGTGCTCATCCCCTACGCGATGCTCGCCCCCGGCATCATCCTTTTCCTGGTCTTTATGGCCGCACCGATCGTCTACACACTGGTGCTGAGCTTCCAGAAAAAGAAGGTCAGCGGCCTGGGGCTCGGCAAAGGCTCCCAAAGCCAGGTGTTCGCGGGCCTCGAGAACTACGTCAGCGCCCTGACTGATCCCGAGTTCCTGGGCAGCGTGCTCCGGGTGCTGCTCTACGGCCTGATACTGATTCCGCTGATGCTCGGCTTCGCACTGCTGTTCGCGCTCCTGCTGGACTCCCGGCGGACCAGGGCAGGCAGCTTCTCCCGCACCGCCATCTTCCTTCCTTACGCCGTCCCCGCCGTTATCAGCTCGCTGCTGTGGGGCTTCCTGTACTTGCCCGGGGTGAGCCCCTTCCACTTCCTGGCCCGGCAGTTCGGCGTCGCACTCCCCTCGCTGCTGGACCCGAACCTCGTGACATTCGCCATCTGCAACATCGCCCTCTGGGGCGGCGTGGGCTTCAACATGATCGTGATGTATACGTCGTTGAAAGCCGTTCCCAGCGAGATCTACGAGGCAGCCAAGCTGGACGGCTGCTCTGAAATCCAGACGGCCCTGCGGATCAAGATCCCGATCATCGCCCCGTCGCTGGTGATGACGGCATTGTTCTCGATGATCGCCACGCTCCAGGTCTTTGCCGAGCCCACCACGCTGCGCCCCCTGGCCAACAGCCTGTCCACCAGCTGGTCCCCGCTCATGCTGGTCTACCGTGACGCGTTCACGCGGAACGACGTGTTCTCCGCAGCCGCCACCAGCATCGTGATCGCCGCCGCCACCTTCATCATTTCCTTCCTGTTCCTGCGCGTTGTGCAGAAGCGGGCCTTCGGACAGGAGAACTGACCGTGACCACCCTCGCCCCGCGCCGGACCGCCAACGGAAAAACCTCCCGCAGCTCCATCCGGGTTGATTCAGTCCAGGAGAATCCGAGCTACCTGTCCACGGGAATCCTGATCCTGGGCGCGCTCTACTGCCTGTTTCCCGTGATCTGGGTGGTGGCAGCCGCAAGCAAAGACGGCTCTGAGCTGTTCTCCACCTTCACGCTGGCCCCCAGCACGCACCTGTGGGACAACATCGTGGCCCTGACCGAATACCGCGACGGCCTCTTCTGGCGCTGGATGGCCAACACTGCGCTCTACGCCGGTGTGGGCGCCATCCTCTCCACCTGGGTCTCGGCGCTGTCCGGCTACGTCCTGGCAAAGTTCGAATTCCCCTGCAAGACAGGGATCTTCAAGGTCCTGCTGATGGGCGTGCTGGTCCCCGGCGTCATTCTGGCCATCCCCCAGTACCTGATGCTCGCCCAGGCCGGCTTGACCAACACCTACTGGTCGGTGCTCCTGCCACAGATCATCAGCCCATACGGCATCTACCTCGCCCGGATCTACGCTGCCGCATCCGTACCCGGCGACGTCATTGAGGCGGCCCGCACCGAAGGCGCCAAGGAGATGTACATCTTCAACCGGATTGCCGCGCCCATGATGCTCCCCGGCCTGGTGACCATCTTCCTCTTCCAGTTCGTGGCCATCTGGAACAACTTCATGCTGCCGTACATCATGCTCGGGGACGACCACCTGTTCCCCATCACGGTGGGCCTGAACGGGCTGCTGAACCAGGGCGCCTCCGCACCTGCCCTCTACACCCTGGTCCTGGCCGGCGCCCTGCTGTCGATTGTCCCGCTGGTCATTATGTTCCTCCTCCTGCAGCGCTACTGGCGGGTCGACCTCGCCGCCGGCGCTGTCAAGGCCTAGTCCTCGATAGGCTGTCAACCATGACTCAACCCACCTCCCGGCCGAGGCCAAAGATCGACGACGTGGCCAAAGAAGCCGGAGTCTCACGCGGCACGGTTTCCCGCGTGCTGAACGGCGGACACTGGGTCAGCCCGTCCGCCCTGGAGGCCGTCAACGCCGCCATCAAAAAGACTGGCTACCGGGTCAACCCGCATGCCCGGAACCTGGCTACCAACCGTGCCAACTCCGTGGCATTCCTGCTGACCGAAACGCATGACCGCCTGTTCGAAGACCCCAACTTCGCCGTCCTTCTGCGCGGGGCCGCCGATGCGCTGGCCGTCCACGACATCCCGCTGGTCCTCATCCTGGCGGGCACCGATGACGAACAGCGCCGGGCCACGGAATTCCTCACCTCGGGCCATGTGGACGGCGTACTGCTGGTCTCATCCCACGCCACCCGCAAGGGGATCATCTCGAACATCATTTCCGCGGGCATTCCCGCCATCTCCTGCGGAATCCCGTTGGGGTTCGAAAAGAAGATGGGTTACGTTGCGGCCGACGACTACGAAGGTGCGCGGGACGTCCTGCGCTACCTCCAGGACGCCGGCCGGCAGCGGATTGCCACCATCACCGGGCCGCAGGACACCTCCGGCGGCATCCGCCGGCTTGAGGCCTACCGCGACCACCAGGGCGCGGACCTTGATGAAGCCCTGATCGTCCACGGCGACTACAGCAAGGAAAGCGGTGCCAAGGGCATGCGGGAACTCCTCAACCGTGCTCCCGGCATCGACGCCGTTTTCGCCGCCAACGACCTCATGGCCCTTGGCGCCCTGGAGGTTCTGCATGAGGCCGGGCGGCGGACTCCCGAGGACGTCGCCGTCGTGGGCTTCGATGACATCAGCGCGTCCTCGGCTGCCACGCCGGCGCTGACCACCGTGCGCCAGCCGTTCGAGCGGATCAGCGAGGAAATGGTCCGTCTGCTCCTGGACGTCATCGCCGGCAAGCGCCCCGCGGCCATCACCATCCCCACGGAGCTGGTGGTCCGGGAGTCCGCGTGACCTTCCTGAGGTGAGCGCTGAACAACAGAAGCGGACGACGGCGGGACCGCCCGCCGTCGTC
>NZ_VHIJ01000001.1:106346-152374 GCF_006680095.1 Pseudarthrobacter sp. B4EP4b
ACGGCGGGACCTCCCGCCGTCGCCCGCTTCTGTTATGTGCGCTGCTGTTATGTGCGCTGCCCGGAGGCTGGTGCTAAGGCTTGGCGCCGAAGCTGAGCAGGACCTTCCCGGATTCCGCAGAGTTCCGGGCCACGCCGAAGGCTTCCAGCGCGTCCTCCACCGGGTATTCGTGCGTGATGACGGGCTCAATGTGCAACGAACCGTCAGCGAGGGCGGCAATGACGTCGTCGATCTCGTCGTTGAACCGGAACGAACCCTTCAGCTCGAGCTCGCGAGTGATGGCCAGCGAGATCAGCACCGGCTGCGGCCCGGTGGGCAGTAGCCCCACCATCACCACGGTACCGCCGCGGGTGGCGCCCTGGATGGCGGACGCCAGGCCGTGGTGGTTGCCGGAGGATTCAATCACGACGTCGGCCTCCACGCCGGCGATCGCCTCGGCATCACCGGCGGTGATCACCTGGTCCGCTCCCACGGCTTGGGCGATCTCCAGCGGCTTGTGATGCATGTCGACGGCGGTGATGCGGCTTGCGCCGGCCCGTTTCAGGACCGCAACGGCAAGGGCGCCGATAGGGCCGCTTCCGATCACGAGCGCGGATTTTCCGGCCACGTCTCCGGCCCTCGCCACTGCATGCCAGGCCACCGAGGCCGGCTCGATCAGGGCGGCGGTGCGGAGATCGATGTTGTCCGGCAGGGTCCGGAGCATCCGGGTCGGCAGGTTCACGTAGCGGCTGAACGCGCCGTCCTTGTGCGGGAACCGTGCGGCGCTGCCCAGGTACGTGCAGCCGGGCGAAAGGTTGGGCCGGTCCTCCGGGTAGCGCGCCGCGCCAGGACCGGGCGTGGCGGGGTGGACCGCCACCGGGGTGCCCGCTGCCGGACCGGTGCCGTCAGCAGCGGCACGGACCACTGTCCCGGAAATCTCGTGGCCCAGCACCAGGGGCGCCTTGAGGATGGATTCGCCGGCCGCGCCGTGCAGCCAGTAATGCAGGTCCGAGCCGCAGATGCCGCCGTAGTGCACCTCGATCACGGCCTCGTCCGGGGCCGGAGCGGCGAGGGTCAGTTCATCGATCCGGAGATCGTTCGCGGCATGGGCCACCACAGCCGGGCCGGTAATGGGGAGCGCTGTATCCAGGGACATCAGACCACCACCGTCATTCCGCCGTCGATGAAGATGGTCTGGCCGTTGACAAAGTCAGAACCGCTGGAGGCAAGCCACACGGCAGGGCCCGCGAGGTCCTGCACGGTCCCCCACCGGTTGGCCGGGGTGCGGCCCAGGATCCAGGTGTTGAACTGTTCATCGTCCACCAGGTTCTGCGTCATCTCGGTGTGGATATAGCCGGGAGCGATGCCGTTGATCTGCAGCCCGGACGCCGCCCACTCAGCGGTCATGGCACGGGTCAGGTTCCGCAGCCCGCCCTTCGCCGCGATATAGGGCGCGATGGTGGGCCGGGCCAGGTCCGTCTGGACGGAGCAGATGTTGATGATTTTCCCGTGCCCGCGCGGGATCATGAACCGGGCAGCTTCCCGGCCCACCAGGAACGCGCTGGTCAGGTCCGTGGAGATCACCCGTTCCCAGTCCTTCACATCCAGGTCCAGCATCGGCACCCGGTGCTGGATCCCGGCGTTGTTCACCAGGATCTCCAGCGGCCCCACGTGGTCTTCCACCCAGGCAACGCCGCGCGCGGCCTCGGCGTCATTCGTGACGTCGAAGGCCACACTGTGCACCCGGCCCGGCGCGAAGTCCGCAGCCATGGCCGCCGCGGCATCCTTGAGCCGCTCCTCATTGACGCCGTTCAGCACCACTGTTGCACCGGCGTCGGCCAATGCCCTTGCCAGGGCGTTGCCGATCCCGCGGCTGGAACCGGTGACCAGCGCAACCCGGCCGGTCAGGTCGAAAAGTGAGCTCATGCGAACGGACCTTCCTGGACGAGGTTGGCCGGAATCTGGCCGGCTGCCAGCGCCTCGAGCTGCTTCCGGAGGAGCTTCAGGATCCGCGGCTGGAACGCCGAGGCGTTGCCGCCCACGTGCGGCGTGATCAGGGCGTTCGTGGTGGACCAGAGAGGGTGGTCCTGCGGCAGCGGCTCGGGATCAACCACGTCGATGGCGCACTGCAGGCGGCCGGACAGGACTTCCTTGGTCAGCGCGGCGGTGTCCACCACGGAACCGCGGCCCACGTTCACCACCAGGGCACCGTCCGGCAGGGCAGCCAGGACCTCTTCGCCGATCAGCTGGTGGGTGTGCTCGTTCAGGGGCAGCACCGAAACCAGGATGTCGTGCGAGGCGGCGAGCGCGGCCAGTTCGGAGGACGCGTGGACCTGGCCGTGCTCATCCGTCCGGGCCGAGCTGCCCACCCGGGTAATGGAGACTTCGAAGGGCTCCAGCCGGCGCGCAATCTCGTGCCCGATTCCGCCCACGCCCACCAGCAGCACCTTGCGGTCCGCCAGCGACTGCCGCCGCTCCGGCCGCCACAGCCCGTACTGCTGGTCCCGGACGGCCTGGTCGATGCCCCGCAGCTTGGCGAGGATCAGGCCGATGGCGAGCTCCGCCGTCGCCGCCGCGTGGACTCCGGAGGCGTTTGCCACGCCGGCCGCCGGGCCCGCAGCCTCAATCACGCCGTCGTACCCCGTGGACTGGGTCTGGACGAACTTCAGGTCCTGCACCCTGGCCAGGGACCCCAGCACTGCGCCGGCGTTGATGTACGGCAGGATGACGCCGTCGATCTCAGCCAGCGTCCCGCCGTCGGGATCCTCATTCAGGTCCCAGACCACTCCCCGCAGCCCGGCGGGCAGGGGTGACAGATCGTCGAGGAGCTGCTGGTCGGGGAAGCTGACGGTGCGGACTGTTTGCATCGGGAACCTATCAATCGGTGGAACTGGTTGGCGTGGCGGTGGCTAGCGCCGGTCGAATGTGAGGCCGCCGGGCACCTGGAACGTGGGCATCAGTTCAAGCATGCCAACATTTACGTGCCGGGGTGTTTCGATGGCGTAATCCATGGCGTTGACGATGTCATCGGTGGTCAGCGATTCGTAGCCCTCGTAGTAGGTCTTCCACGCCTCTTCCATGGCCTCCGGCGTTCCGCCCATGTTGCGGCCGAAGATTTCCGTCTCCACCCGGCCGGGGCAGATCTCGGTGACGCGGATGCGCTTGCCCACGGTGTCGTTGCGGAGCTGGCGGGAGATCTGGTGCACCGCGGCCTTGGTGGCGTGGTAAACCGTGTGGCCGTAGAAGTTGTACACGCCGGCGATGGAGCTGACGTTGATGACGTGCCCGCGGTCGCGGTCCACCATACCCGGCAGCACCAGCCGGGTCAGCTGCAGCAGGCCGCGGAGGTTCACGTCGATGAGTTCATCGATGTCGCCCTCGCTGGAGTCCAGGATGTTGCCTGGCCGGGAGACGCCGGCGCAGTTCACCAGGATGTCCACTTCAAGGCTTCCGACGGCGGCAGTCAGGGCCGCGGTGTCGGTCAGGTCCACCACGTGGGGCACCGCGCCGGTTTTGTCCGCGAGTTCCTTCAGGCGGTCCTCGTTCCGGGCTACGGCGTGGACGGTGAGTCCGCGCTTGGCCAGGCGTTCGGCGATGGCGGCACCCATGCCGGTGGAGGCACCGGTCACCAGGGCGGTTGAGTAGTCAGAAAAAGTCACGGATATCTCCTGTGGGCAGCTCGGGGCTGCGGTGGTAGTTGTCGCGGGAAAGGTCAGGCGTCGCGGAGCGGCAGGTGCGCCCTGTCCTTCACCGTGCTGACGGCGGCGAGCGTGCCCAGTGCGGTAATCACGGCGTAGAAGGCGGGCATGTAGATGTTGCCGGTGGACGAGATCAGCCAGGTCATCAGCAGCGGGGCGGTGCCGCCGAAGAGTGCCGAGGAGATGTTGTAGCCCAGGCCGTAGGCGGAGTAGCGGACGCGGGTGGGGAAGAGTTCCACGATCAGGATGTGGATCACTGCCGTGTGGCCGGCGAAGACCACTGCCATGATGCAGGCACCCAGGATGGCCAGGGCCATCTCGCCGGTGGCGATCAGGGCGTAGGAGGGGATGCCCAGGACGGCCATGGCGATGGCGGAACCGGCGATGACTTTCTTGCGGCCTACCCTGTCCGAGAGTGCGCCCATAAACGGGATGGCGATGCAGATGACCACCAGGCTGCAGGCGGTGACCAGCAGTGCCTCGCCGATGGTGAAGTTGAGCTGCTTGCCCTTGAGGAATGTGGGCATGTAGGAGAACAGGACGTAGTAGCCGGAGCCGTTCATCAGCGGGATGAACAGGGCCAGGAGCATGGCGCGGCGGTGCTCTGCGGAGGCGAAGGCTTCCTTGAGCGGGTTCTTGGACAGCCCGCCTTCTTCCTTGAGCTTCTGGAAGTTGGGGGTGTCCGCGATGGCCTTGCGGATGTACCAGCCGATGATGCCCATGGGGATGGCAACCAGGAACGGAATGCGCCATGCGAACGCACCGAACCCGCCGCCGTCGATCGCTGCCTGGGTGAGCCACGGGGACATGGAGAAGGCAACCAGGGTGCCGGTCAGCAGTGCCGCGAAGGAGGCGATCTGGGCGTAGGAGGTGATGATGCCGCGCTTGCCTTCCGGGGCGTGCTCGGCGAGGAAGGTCATGGCGCCGGCAGCTTCGCCGCCCACGGAGAAACCCTGCAGCAGACGGAGCAGCACCAGCAGGATGGGCGCCGCGATGCCGATGGCCGCGTAGTTGGGCAGCAGGCCGATGCCGGCCGTGGCCACGCTGATCAGCAGGATGACGAAGACCAGCAGCTTTTGCCGCCCTATCCTGTCGCCCAGGTAGCCGCAGACCACGGCGCCAAGGGGGCGCACGAAGAAGGAGACGGCGTAGCCGGCGAAAACGAACAACAGGGCGTTGTCCGGGTTGCCGGGAGCCAGGAAAACAAGGGCAAGGGTCCCCGCCATGAAGGCGAAGATGCCGTTGTCATAAAGTTCCACAAAGATGCCGACGCAGCCGGCCGTGACGACCTTGCGGGTCTGCTTGCTGCTGAGCCGCTCTTGGTGCGGCTGGGCCGCATGCGTAGAAGTGGACATGGCTTTCCTTACTTAAGGGGATGGTAACAAGGGTTTGACGCCGGGGCGAGGGTGTTTAGCTTCCTGCTGCCGGCGCGAGCCGGGGCCAGCCTGGTTGGTTGCTGTAGTGGTTGCTTGGCTGGTTGCTTGATGGGTTGCCTGGCTGGTTGCCGACGCCCAGGAGGGCGAAGACGGTACTGACGGTGGAGCGGAGTGTTTCCAGTTCCCGGAGCGCTGCGCGGTATTTGGCTGTTGCTTCCGGGACGGAGGTTCTTCGGAAGATGATTTTGTGGCCGGGGCGGGCCTGGGCCAGGACGTCCAGCGAGCGGCTGGTGACCACTGCCAGGACGGGGTAGCCGGCGGTGACCCCCCGGCCGCGGTGCAGCACCAGGAGCTCTTCCCGGGACGGCACCTCGATGGCGCCCACCGGGACTCCCCGGGACAGCACCTCGGCCGTGGACTGGCGTTCGGGAAGGGCCCCGCCCAGCCGCAGGCCGATGTGGTTGCTCCGGGCGCTGACGGTGTACTCGGTGTTGTAGAGCAGGTCCGCGGTGCCGCCGAACTCCTCCACATCGGGTCCGTCCGTCACTTCCACCACGGCCGTGCTGGTGAATTGCGGCCGGGTGAGGCCCAGGCGGAAGAGGGGAAGGTCGAAGTATGGCTGGCGGATGGGCGGAACGCTGCGGAAAGTCTTCAGTTCCGTGCCTTCGATGAGCCGCAGGCCGAATCCGGCGACGGTGTCCGGCGCGCAGCTGCCCAGCAGGACCGGCGCCTCCACTGAGCCGTGGACGGCGATGTAGGCGCGCAGGCCGCCGTCGATCCTTCGGAGCGCCACCGTCTCCCCCGCCCGTACGGACACCGGCTCCCACTGCTGGCACTCGCGCCCGCCCACCGTGAGGTGCAGGGGCGCGCCGGTGACGGCGATGAGGAGGTCCGTGGTGGCCCGCATGCGGAAGTCCAGTGCGGTAACTTCCAGCAGCGGGGCGTTGTCCGGATTGCCGGCAAGGATGTTGGCGGCGCGGGCCGAGAACTGGTCCAGCGCGCCGTTCACGGGCAGCCCGAACCGGGGTCCGCGGAAGCGTCCCAGGTCAGTTACCACTGAGTTGCCGGGCTGCTGGATGACCAGGCTCATTGTGTCGCCTCCAGTTTCCTGCCGGCGTACTTCGCGAACTCTTCAGGCTGGATCTGTTGGAAGCGCAGGGTGTCGCCGGGGACGTAGGGAACCAGTGGTTCGGCGGCGACATCTAGGACGGTCAGGGGGGTCTGGCCGATGACGCACCAGCCGCCTGGCGCCGCGGCCGGTGCAATCACTGCCTGCCGGCCGGCCACCGATACTGCCCCTGCGGGCACGGACAGCCTGGGGTCCTTGAGGCGGGGCACAGGGAAGGGGAAATCGGGGCCGTCCATCATGGGCGAGCCGGCGGGGGCGCCCAGGCAGCGGATCACGTAGGACTTGGTGGTGTGAAGGGCGATGATGTCCTCGACGGAGAGCTGCTGTTGTTCGGCAACGCGCTCCAGGTCCGGGCCATATTCGCCGCCATACACCACGGGAACAAGGAATTCGCGGGGTTCCCGGGCGGGGGCGCCGGTGAATTCGAGCTGGCGCAGGCCCAGAAGGACGAAAGCCCGGACCTGGCGCGCTGAGGTGACGCCGGGATCGAATTCCACGAGAAGCGAGTCGTAGGTGGGCACTGCCCCGTGGACGCCGTCGATACCGGCAGCGTCCAGCCAGCCGGCGAGGGCATGGACCGTCGCCCAGTTTGCCTCCCGGTCCGAGGAGGACGTGACGACGCGGAGGGCGGCGTCACCGGATTCGAACACCTCCACCGGAGGCTGTGCTGGCGTTGGGGTGGCGGGCATGTCAGGCGGCTTTCACTTTGGCGGCGAGGACCTGGGCGAGCGGTGCAATGGTGACGCCGGCGCGTTCCAGTTCAGCGCGGACCTGGCGGGCCAGCTGGACGGCGCCCGGGGTGTCCCCGTGCAGCAGGATGGTGTCGGCAACGATCGGGAGGTCTGTTCCGGCAACGGTTTCGATGACGCCTTCGCAGACCATCCGGATGGTGCGCTCAACAATGGCCGAAGGATCATGGATGACGGCGCCGGGACGGCTGCGCGGCACCAGGGTGCCGTCCGCTTCGTAGGCGCGGTCTGCGATGCCCACGATGCCCACAGGGAGCTGGCGGGCTGCGGCGGCATCGGCGAGTTCGCCGTCCTGGGCGAGGACGATGAGATCCGGGTTGATGCGGGCGGCCGCGTCAGCCACGGCTTCTGCATAGTCGGGGCGCGTGGCCACGAGGTTGCCGAGGCGGCCGTGCGGTGCAAGATGGACGACGCCGGCGCCATGGTAGGCGGCGAAAGCGCTGAGGGCTCCGAACTGGTACAGGACGTCGTTGCGGACTTCGTCTGCGGTGAGGTCCATGGCGCGGCGGCCGAAGCCCCGGAGGTCCGGGAAGCTCGGGTGCGCCCCGATGCTGACGCCGCGGCGCACGCATTCGGCCACGGTGGTGTTCATGATGTCCGGATCTCCAGCGTGGAAGCCGCAGGCGATGTTGGCGCTGGACACCACTTCGAGCAGGGCTGCGTCGTCGCCCATGGAGTAGGCACCGAAGCCTTCTCCGAGATCTGCCACGAGATCAACTCTGGGTCCCATCTGAGCCCTCCTTGGGGGTTTTGGCGCAGCGCTGTACAGCGGCACAGCGCCTGTCGCCTGAAGCGGGAGTGGTGGGGACCAGCCTGTGGGGCTTTGGTCCGGTTGCCCGGATCACCGGACTGTAGAAAAAGTCTGGCACCGGGACTTTGATCACACAAAGACGTAATCCATGTCACGGGATAGGCGGGGGTTATGACCGCCGGACTGTGGCATAGAGAGTCCATATGTCACCTCCTCCACTAAAGGCCTGTTGCCCGCCAATTCCGGTTATCGATCGCCTTCAAGGTAAGTGCCGTACATTTCCGGAATGTTAAAAGGAATGGCTCGGAGCAATTAACGATTTAGCTATGCAAAAAGCATCTGACGCCATCAGGAAATTGCATGATTGGCCGGGGGTAGAATGACTGATTAGTGAATTAGCGTTCAGGACAAGGATGTCCGGACAGTGACGTTCCCGACGGGGACGATCTGCACGGTGACGATCTGAACAGGGAGAGGGCGGCCATGGATACGCGAAAGCTTGCGTACTTTGTCCAGATCGTGGATTCGGGAAGCATCACCAAGGCGGCCGCGGCGCTGCATGTGGCCCAGCCGGCACTGAGCCAGCAGGTTTCCGCGCTGGAGACAGACCTGAAGCAGCGGCTGCTGATCCGCAGCAAACAGGGTGTGGTGCCCACTGCTGCAGGCCACACCCTGTACCGGCACGCACAATCCATCCTGCGCCTCGTTGACCAGGCCCGGCAGGACGTTGCCAAGTCCGGGGCAGCCCCTTCCGGCCGCGTGTCTATCGCCATCGCGCCGTACAGCATGGCCTCCAGCCTGACTCCCCGGATCATCAGCGAAGTGGCGCGCAGATACCCGGACATCGTCCTGCATGTTACGGAGATCTATGGCGGCGTCCTTAGCGAGGCCATCAAGAATGGCCGCCTGGACATGGCACTCATCTACGAGCCCGGTCCCATCCGGGGCGTGCTGTTCACCACCATGATCGTGGAGGACCTCCACTTTGTGGTCAATGCCAACCGGGAGGACGTCAAGCACGCGGACGGCGAGATCTCCCTTGAAGAAGTGGCCCGCCACGGACTCTTCCTGCCCGAACAGATCCACACTCTTCGCCAGGCTGTCCAGGCGGGGCTCACCAGCAAGGGGCTAGAGCTGCGGCTGGTGGGCGAGGTGGAATCCGTTCCGTCCCTCGCCCGGTTGCTGCGCGCTGACTTGGGTGCCACCATCATGCCCAAGTCCGCAGCGGATGCCCTGTTTCACGAGGAGGACTTCAACGTCCTGCGGATCGTAGACCCGGCACTCCAGTGCAAAATCGCCCTGTGCACCCCGGACCACGATCCCCTCTCGGAAGCGGCGTCCGCAGTCCTGCTGGTCCTGAAGGAAATGCTTCAGGAAATGCTCAACAATAAGTACGCCCGCTAGTTTCCATAGCACGCGCTTATTGGGTCACGCGTCTTTGGTCTTAGCGCTGCTTCACTGTGGATCCTAAAATTAATTCAAGGCCGGAATTTACGGCCGATTCAATCCTTGAAGAATTAATTGGAGCACGCCGTGAAAAAGATAGATACGTTGCGGAGGATTAGCGGTAAGGGTCTGGGCCTGATGGCCAAAACTGGATTCCACTGCCCGGCGAATGGATTCTGGCGTCCGGAGGACCGCTCGACGGACCCTGTTTTCGTCTTCGAGGGCAGCCTCATGCCGGCAGGCAGGGGCGGGTCCACGGTCTGGCTGCTGGAGGATGCCATGTTCGGGCCGCCGGAGTACCCGCTTCCGGCACGTTAGAAGGCTCTTCCGCGGAAAGCTGCCATTTCCATATCCGGCCCCGCCTCTTCCGTCTGGCCTGCGTTTCCGCAGGCCTGCCACTTCCCTATCCAAGCCTGTCTTTTCGTATCGGGACCTCCCCTTCCTGTCTCGGTTTCCTGCCCACTCCGGCGCTTGCTCCCAATCTGGACAATGGCGCCCGTCCGGGTCATCCCATCCCCGGCCCCTCCCTCGAGGAATGTCAGACCCCCTTGTCATGATGGGTTTATGGGGAAAGCGGCGGTGGTGAAGGCGTTTGAGGACATCAAGGCCGCCCTTGCCGTGCTCAATTCCGAGGTGGATGGGTGTGGTTCGGAGCCATACTCGGCTGCTGATCCGTTTGCCGGTTTGGCGGATGGGTGCCTTGACATTCTTGCCGGGGCGCGAGTGGCGGAGGCCGGGTTCGCCGCTGTGAAGGCCCGGGCTGCCGTGACGTACGCGGACACTGCCCACGCCATTGCGGGGCCGGACGCCCCGGTGCAGGCACTGGAAATGGCTGTCGCCGCGGAAATCGGCGCCCTCCTGGCCCTCGGTCCCAGGGCAGCCGGCGCGTTCCTGGCCGCCTCCCACGCCATGGCCAAGGAGTTGCCGCTGGCCTTCTCGGCGCTGCAGACAGGAACGATCACCTGGCCGCACGCCCTGGTCATGGTGGAGGAAACAGCCGGCCTTGACCCCGCCGGCGCCGCCGCACTCGAGGCCCACTTCCTGGACCCGGACCTGCCCCGACCGGCCGCGGCTGCCCCGATCGGGGAGCTGCCCGCGTACCGGTTCCGTGCCAAGGCCAGGAACTGGCGGGAACGCCACCACCCCGAATCCATCGAGAAACGCCATGCCAAGGGTGTGGCGGACCGGCGGGTGGAATACCGGCCGGACCGGGACGGGATGGCCTGGTTGTCCGCCTGCCTGCCCGCGGACCAGGCGATGGCGGGCTGGAACCGGCTCACCGCCCTCGCCCGCGGGATGCAAGGACCCGACGAGTCCCGCACCCTCACCCAGTTGAAGGCCGACAAGTTCACCGATGCGATCCTTGGCAGCGGCAACAACGCCGGGTCTGCCGGTGCAGGCAGTGACGACTCCGGTACGGCGGCTGGCCCGTCGTCGCGGATCCAGGCGCAGGTGCTGGTCACCGTGCCGGTATTCTCCCTCGAGGGCCTGACCGATGAGCCCGCCATGCTGGACGGCTACGGCCCGATCCCGGCGTCAATGGCCCGGCGGCTAGTTGCTGAAGGTGCCGGTTCGTTCTATCGGGTGCTGGTGGATCCGCGGGACGGGGCGCCCATGGAGATCGGCCGTACAAGCTACCGGCTCACCAAGGCCATGAAAAAAGCCCTGCAGCTTCGGGACGGAAGATGTACTTTCCCCGGCTGCAACAACCCCTCCCTGGACAACGAGGCAGACCACCTTCAAGCCTGGCAACACGGCGGCACCACCGGGATCAGCAACCTGGCCCAGCTCTGCCCCAAACACCACCGCCTCAAACACTCCACCGGATGGACGCCCACCACGGCCACCCAAAACGAACCACCGGGCTGGACCTCACCCACCGGCCGCCACTACAAAGCCGAACACCACGACTGGGAACCACCACACTGGCCTGCCCAACTACAGTCCGCGACTGGGGATCCCCCGGACTTTGTCTACCTTGGGCTCTCCCCAGGAGAACAAGCACTCGAGTGGTTCCTGCACGCCCCACCCGCCTGACTCGTTGCTGGGTTTCGGGTTTCGACAAGCTCAACCACCGACTTGGTCACGCCCGGACGGGGAGCCGGCGGCCGTAGGCCCAGGCTAAACCAGCGGGTTCTGCTCCCCACCCGCCTGACTCGTTGCTGAGTTCCGGGTTTCGACAAGCTCAACCACCGAATCGGTCACGCCCGGCCGGGAGCTGGCGGCCGTGGGCCCAGGCTCAACCACCGGGCTTTGGGGTTTCGACAGGCTAAACCACCGGCTTTTGGGGTTTCGACAATTCAACCACCGGCTCAGTCATGCTCAGTGGCAAGCTCAACCACCGGCTCAGTCATGCTCAGTGGCAGGCTCAACCACCGGATGAGTTTTGCCCGGCCGCAGAACCAACCACCGGGCTTTGGGGTTTCGCTCCCCAGCCTCAACCACCGGGACGCAGCGAAGCCGCCGCAGGACCAGATCCGCGGCGGCTGCACTGCTGCTTCAGTGCCGGCATTCTCAGGCTCCTAGGCCTGCTCGACCAGCAGTCCCTTCGCCTTCAACACATCCGTGAGATTGCACAGGTCGATGGTGGTGCCGCCAGCCTTGTACAGGCTGATGAGCTCGCGCTCGGCGTCGTCGCGTTCCTGCGAAAGACGGATAACTTCCTCGATCTCGTCCTTGCGGACCACCACAACACCGTCGGCGTCGCCGCGCAGGACGTCGCCGGGGTAGATGATCTCGTCGCCGAACACTACCGGGTGGTTGATGGGGCCGATGGTCTCTTTGACGGTGCCCTTGATGGACACGCTGCCGGAGAAGACGGGCAGCCCCAGTTCAATGAGGTCCTGGGTGTCGCGGACGCCGGAGTCCGTCACCAGGCCGGCCAGGCCCTTGGCTTTCATGGCGTTGCCGAGGACATCGCCGAAAGTCCCGGCTTCCTCGTACTCCCCCGCTGCGGCCAGGATCACGTCGCCGGGCTCGGCATAGTGAATGGCCACCTGCAGCATGAGGTTGTCCCGCGGCGCGCACCGGACGGTGGTGGCCGGGCCGCAGAAGGACATCGACCTGTCGATGGGTTTGATGCGGGAGCTCAGCGCACCCTTGCGCCCCTGTGCCTCATGAATGGTGGCCGACGAGAACTTCGCGAGCCGGCTGACGGCGTCGGCGCTGGGGCGGTCGATGTTGGTTTTAACGTGAATCACGGCATTTTTCCTTCGGTGGTTTGGGTCAGTTGAGGGCCCGGACGGCCTTGTCGATGGCAGCGATGGACTCCTCGATGACGTCCAGGCTGGTGGCGTAGGAGATGCGGAAGTACGGGCCCAGGCCATAGGCCGATCCCTGGATGACCGCCACGGAGGTGGCCTCCAGCAGGTATAGCGTGAAGTCCTGGTCGTCGCTGATGACTTCGCCATCCGGCGTCGTCCTGCCAATAACCCCCGCACAGTTGACGTAGGCGTAGAAGGCTCCTTCCGGCGTCGTGCAGGACAAACCTTCGACGGCGTTCAGGCTGGCCACTGCCGTATCCCGCCGCTTGCGGTACACCTCGAGGCTGTCCCGGACGAAGCCCTGGTCGCCGGTCAGCGCCGCGACGGCGGCGGCCTGGCTAACAGAGGAAGGGCAGGACGAGATCTGGGACTGCAGCTTGTTGATAGCGGCGATCACCGGAGCCGGTCCGGCCGCGTATCCCAACCGCCAGCCGGTCATGGCGTAGGCCTTGGATACGCCATTGACGGCGAGGACGCGGTCCTTCAGTTCGGGGGCTACTTCCACCAGGCTGGTCAGCTTGCCGTCGCCAAAGTAGATCTGGTCATAGATTTCGTCAGTCAGGACGTGGACGTGCGGGAAGCCGGCCAGGACATCGGCGAGCGCGCGCAGTTCCGCCGGGGAGTAGACGGCGCCGGTGGGGTTGGACGGTGCGTTGAGGATGACCCACTTCGTGCGGTCGGTCAGTGCACCGGTCAGCGCGTCGGGCGTGAGCTTGAAGCCAACGTCCTCGCCGCACGGAACCACCACCGGGATGCCGTCATTGGCCAGCACCATGTCCGGATAGGAAACCCAGTAGGGGGCGGGGACAATCACTTCGTCGCCGGCGTCGAGCGTTGCCATGAATGCGGTGAAGATGACCTGCTTGGCACCGCCGCCGATGGTGATCTCGGCAGGGGTGTACTCAAGGCCGGTCCGCTGCGCCAGGGTCTGGAGGATGGCCTTCTGCAGGGCAGGGGTGCCGGTGACGGACGTGTATTTGGTTTCGCCGCGGCTAATGGCTTCAACCGCTGCTGCCTTGATATGCGCCGGGGTATCGAAGTCCGGCTCGCCAACCGTGAGATCGAGGATGCGGCGCCCTTCCGCCTTCAGTTCACGTACACGGGCGGCGGCGGCCACGCTGGCCGAAGACTTGATGCGGGACACCCGCGATGCAGGGACAAATTCAGGCATGGTCTTTTCCTAGGGAGTCAGGAGCGAGCGGTACTCGTTTCTTCGACACTAGGGAAATCCGGCGGGTATGGATAAGACCAATACTGCGTGGACGGATAAGCGTCCCTTATGGCTGGCAAGCCCACACTTTCCCGTTATGGGTCCACTCACAATTGGTATTTCCGCCATGCATCCGACACTGCCTAGCCTCGAAGGTGACCCATCCGGGTATGTGGCCCATCCGGCAAAATTCCAACCGAGGAGTGACCTTGGCCGTTACGCACCATGGCGACGCCGGCTACTACCGCTACCGCGGAATGCCCAGGCCTGACAAGCCGACCGTAGACGCGGAGAAGATCCGGACGCTGCTAAAGGCGAACCGGCAGCGGCTTGCCTTCAATGCCAGCAGCAGCCGCCCCCTGTCCGCCCGGCTGAACCAGCACGTTGCGCAGGCGCTCCGGGACGGCGTCAAGGTCACCCGGCTGGCCCAAACTGCCGGCCTTTCCCGCTGGACCATCAGGACTATCGGCCTGACATATATCGACCTGCATCCCTCAGGCCAGCCCGCCGAGCAGCAGCTCGACGTCATCGCCCGGCTGAAGTCCGAGCTCACTGAGTTGGAGGAATCCAGGGCAGCACTTGAGGAACAGCGCCTGAAACTCCTGGCTGCGGCACGCCGGCTCGGCGTGATGGACGACTTCGAACTCGCGGCCCTCAGCGGACTCCAAAGCGACGCCATCCGCAAAATGACATGGGGGCAACCGGTCCACGTTCTCTAGACTGGCATCTGAACGCCAAGTAATGGATACCAGTAAAGGAGCAATGCATGAGTGACGTAGTTGTTGTAGGCGTGGACGGCAGCGAGTCCGCCAAGAAGGCCGCGGAGGCTGCACGCGACCTCGCGGCGTCGCTGGGAGCTTCACTGCACGTGGTGACAGCATTCGAGACCGAGAGCGCCGAAACCTTCGGCGTCGGGTCGGACAAGGTGCGGATCTCAAACGCGGACGCCGCCGAGATGGTTGCGAACTCGCTCTCCAACTCAGGGCAGGTGTCCATCACCCACTCGGCCGCCCGCGGCAAGCCCGCCGACGCCCTGATCAAGGAAGCCATCCGCCTGGACGCGAAGGTCATCGTGGTGGGAAACCGCAGGATGCGCGGCATCGGCCGGCTCCTGGGCAGCGTTGCCAACAGCGTGGCGCACAACGCCCCCTGTGACGTCTACATCGCCAACACGTACGACGACTGACGGCTCACCCTACATAAAACAAAAGCAAAGCGGACGACGGCGGAACTTCCCGCCGTCGTCCGCCTGCGTTTAATGCCCGCCCCAGGGAGCGCGCTGCCGCAACGAGTGCTAAGTGGCCGCCTCCGCCTCCGCCAGCGCGATCATCCGGATTTCCTCGGCAACTGCGTGGGATGGCCAGTGGCTGTTGGCTATGTCCCTGGCCCGGTGGTGATCAGCATCGGCAAAGAGCTTCTCCAGCAGCCCCGTCACATGCAGCAGACCGATCAAGGCCGTGGTGCGCGCATCGGCTGTTCCGCTTCCCAGCCCGGCCTCAATGTCCTTGAGGAGCGCCGCCTTGGGCGCATGGTCCTGCTCCGGATACCGCCTGATCCTGAACAGGCCCAGGCGCTTTTCGCCGACGTGCCTCACCACGCCCTGCGCAGCCAGCTCCTCATAAATCCGATGCACCTCGGCACGGCTTTCCAGGATTGAAACCCAGCGATGGGAAGTGTGCGGCCTGGATTTATGCCGGATGAGCTCCAAGTGGTGCTGAATCCCGTCGGGCACAGGGCCGCCTGTGACCCTGACGTGCTTGCCCTGCAGTTCAATGGCACCGAGCAGATCCAGCTCCGCCAGGATTGCCCCGGCTACGCCGGCCTGCAGAACGGGCTGGGTGATTTCTGCCCCGCCGTCAGCGTCGTTGGTTGCGAGAAGGAGGAATGCCTGGGGAAGGCTCAGCTCCCCGGCCTTGGGAGATTCAGCATCCATACCACTATGGTCCCGCGGGAAACGGGCAACCACAACGAGGATTTACCTCCACGAAACGCAAACCACTGGAAGCAATCAAAATTGCAGAGTACATTTAATGCAATCACCCTTGCAGAGTGATCTGCGTTACAGAACAGGTCTTCCTTGAACACCAAAACCGCAGAAGCGGAAGCCTCCGCACCTGTTGCCGACGGCAGCAACGGTGCCGGGGACAGCTCCCAGGCATGGCTCGGCGACGCGATCCCGGATGTTCCGCTCACCAAGGCACAAAGCCGGGTAGTGGAGGTCATCACCCGGAATCCACAACTCTCCTCCTACGCGGATATTGCGGAAATCGCGCAGCGGGCCGATGTCAACAACTCCACCGTGGTCCGCGCTGCCCAGCACCTGGGCTACCGAGGATGGCCGGACCTGCAGCGGGAACTCCGTTCGCGCTACCTCGTGATGATTTCCACGGAGGACACCCTCACCGAGCACGGCGAACACCGCAGCCCCTTGCACGACGCCCTGAACCACGACGTTGAAAACCTCCGGCTGACCCTCGAATCGAATACGGCAGACGAAGCCGAGGCCGCTATTGCGGCGATGGCCGCGGCGAAGTCCATCACCGTCGTCGGGATCGGCTCCTTCGCCGGCCCCGCAAGCGTGATGGCCCACCTCGGCTCCACTATGGGGTATCCCATCTCCCTGGAAAACCGCGGCGGCGTCCACCTGGCTTCAAGCACCAACACCCTTGGCCCCGGCGATGTGCTGGTGGTGATCAACATGTGGCGTTCGGTCCGGCAGGTCATCGTGGCCGCCGAAGCCGCCAAAGCCGCCGGTGCCACGGTCATCGCCATCAGCGACATGCGCCGCGGCCGCCTGGCAGCCGCCGCCGACCACCTTCTGGTGGTGGCCTCCGAGGGCATCTCCTTCTTCCAGTCCGTCACCGCCGCGAACTCGCTGGTCTACGGGTTGCTCGCCGGGATGGAGGCAGCACACCCCGAGCGCAGCCGGGCCGCCATCCGCCGCACCCAGCAGCTATGGAAAGACCTCGACATCTACCTCGACTGACCCGCCTTAACTTCACAGGAGCATTTGATGAATGACCAGATCGATCGCCGGATAGCCGTCATCGGGCTCGGCGCCATGGGCGGAGCAATGGCCGCCACCCTGCACCGGGCGGGTTGGCAGGTCACAGGCTTCGACCCCTCCGGCGAGGCACGTACCGCCGCGGAACAAACCGGCATCAAAACCATTCCCAACCTTGCGGATGCCGCCGGGACACCCTACGCAGTGCTGTCATTGCCCGCGGCCAGCATCGTGGAAAGCACAGTGCCGCAGCTCCTCAAAGAGCCGGGCACCGTGGCGATTATCGACACCACCACCTCCGAACCGGGCACCAGCAAAAACATGGCCGAGCTTGCCCAAACCCAGGGAGCGGCCTTCGTGGACGCACCCGTCTCCGGTGGCCGCGACGGCGCAGCAACCGGTTCGCTGAGCGCCTTCGTCGGTGCCACGGACGAGGCCCTCGCTGCCGCCGAGCCCGTCCTGCTAGCGCTGACGGGCGGGAAATACAGCCACATCGGCGGCCCCGGCAGCGGCAACGTGGTCAAACTCCTCAACAACGTGCTTGCCGCCGCCAACCTCGTCTCTGTCGGTGAAGCACTGGGCGTCGCCAAGGCCTACGGCATCGACCCCGCCACCGCCGCGGCCAGCATCAGCAACGCGTCCGGGGGCAGCAAAGTCTCGGCCAACATGTACCCCAACTGGGTGCTCAGCGGCACGCACGATTCCGGTTTCTCCCTGGGCCTAATGGCCCGGGATGCCGCCCTCGCCGTGGAGGTCGCCGCCCGGATCGGCGAAAAGCCCGCACTCTTGGCCGCCGTGGCCAGCCAGTGGCAGGATGCCCTGGCCGCGCTTGGACCGAAGGCTGACTTCACGGAAATCGCCCGGACCGTGGCCCCGGCCATCACTCCCGCCGGAGCACCAAGCGGGGCATCAGACGCGGCACCAAGCGCCGTCCCCGGCAACGCTTCAGGCACCTAATACCCAACCCGCAGCTCCCAAAGGAACACGACATTGAGCGTCACCACAGCACCCACCTCCTCCTCGGCAGCCACCGCTAAGAATGTCCTGGATGCAGCCTTCCCAGCCGGCCTCGGCGCCTTCGTCGACGGCAAGATAACCACCGGCAGCGGCGAGTCCATTACCCTCACCGCGGCTGCCACCGGCGAACCGTTCGCCACCTACGCGGACCCCGGCGCCGAGGGTGCCAACGCCATCCTGGAAAGCTCGACGGCGGGTGCCAAAGTCTGGGGCGCACTGAACGGCTTCGAACGGGCCGCCATCCTCCGCAACGTCAGCCGGGCGGTGGAACAGCACGGGGAGGAGCTCGCCATCCTCGAATCCGCCACCACGGGCAAGCCCATCCGGGACACACGCGCCGAAGCCGCGAAAGTTGCTGAGATGTTCGGCTATTACGCCGGCTGGGCGGACAAGCTGACCGGCCAGACCATCCCTGTCCCGGGCAACTGGCACACCTACACCGAGCGCGTCCCGTGGGGCGTCGTCGTGGCCATCACGCCCTGGAATGCTCCCTTGTTTACGGCCGGCTGGAACTCCGCGGCCCCGCTCGCGGCCGGTAACGCGGTGATCATCAAGCCCAGCGAATTCACCCCGGCCTCATCGGTCCGGCTCGCCCAACTGGCGCACGAAGCCGGGCTGCCGGCAGGCGTTTTCAACGTGGCGGCCGGGCTGGGCCAGACTGTGGGCGCAGCCCTGACCACGGACCGGCGCGTGGGCAAGGTGAGCTTCATCGGCTCCGTCCCCACCGGCCGCCGCGTTGCGGTGGCTGCAGCCCAGGCCGGGATTCCCGCCCTGCTGGAGCTCGGCGGGAAGAGCGCCAACATTGTCTTCGCGGACGCGGACCTGGACCGTGCCGCGGACGGCGCCGTCTCGGCCATCTTCTCCGGCGCGGGCCAGTCCTGTGTGGCCGGATCGCGCCTGCTGGTGGAGCGCAGCGTCCACGCAGAGTTCGTGGAGCTGGTGGCCGCCAAGGCCGCACGTCTCCGGGTGGGCGACCCGCTCAGCGCGGACACCGAGGTGGGCCCCATCATCACCGCCCAGCAGTTCGCGACCGTCACCACGCTCATCGAGGCAGGAATGAACGACGGCGGCCGCCGGGTCACAGAAGCCGCTTTGCCGGAGTCCCTGGCCGGGTCCGCCCTGGCCGGCGGGCACTGGGTGATGCCCACCCTGCTGGACGGCGTCACCCCGGCCAACCGCCTCGAAACCACGGAGGTCTTTGGTCCCGTAGTGGGCGCCGACGCCTTCGACACGGAAGCCGAAGCCATCGCCCGGGCCAACAACACGAACTTCGGCCTGGCCGGTGCCGTCTGGACCTCCGACGTGTCCCGCGCCCACCACGTGGCCCGCGAAGTGAAGGCCGGCACCTTCTGGATCAACTCGTACAAGACCATCCACGTGGCGGTTCCGTTCGGCGGCTTCGGCGATTCCGGCCACGGCCGCTCCTCCGGACCCGGCGTGCTGGACGAATACACGCAGACCAAGGCCATCTGGGTGCCCACCCGCGCGGCCGGGTCTCCTTTCCCGTCCCTGTCCTACTAACCCGCCCTAAACGCCGCACCCCAAAGGAAGATGCCCATGGAACTGACCAACCCATCCCCCGCCCCGGCAGCCCTTCGCGGCACCCTGGCACAAGGCGTCGACCACTGGAAACCCCGAGTCCAGGCATTGGCGCAGGAAGTCCACGCGTTCAAGGAGATCTCCTTCGAGGAGGTCCGCTCCGCTGGGGCCATTGCCGCCCTGCTGGAGGAGGCCGGCTTCGAGGTGGAGCGTGGCACCTCAGGCCTTCCCACCGCCTTCTCGGCGAGCGCAGGCAGCGGCGAACTGACGGTGGCGCTGTGCGTGGAATACGACGCGCTTCCAGACATCGGCCACGCCTGCGGCCACAACCTGATCGCCGGCGCCTCGGTGGCCGCCGCCCTCGCCCTCCTACCCTTGGTGGACCAGCTCGGCATCACATTGAAGGCCATCGGCACCCCCGCCGAGGAGCATGGCGGCGGCAAGGCGCTGATGCTGGAACGAGGAGCGTTCGACGGCGTCGGGCTGGCCCTGATGGTCCACCCCGTCCAGGACGGGCTCACCTACAACCCCACCGGCACCAGCGCCCAAGCGGTGGGCCGCTACAAGGCGACGTTCACCGGTAAGGCGGCCCACGCCGCGGCAGCCCCGCACCAGGGCGTCAATGCCGCCGATGCAGCGGTCCTGAGCCAGGTGGCCATCGGCCTGCTCCGCCAGCAGATCCCCAGCGACCACCGCGTTGCCTGCTTTGTGGCCGAGGCCGGGCACGTCACCAACATCATTCCGGAGAAGGCGGTGGTCCAGTTCGAATGCCGTGCGTTCACCCTGCCGGAGTACGAGGCCCTGCACCAGCGGGTCCGGAACTGCTTCGAAGGCGCCGCGCTGGCCACCGGAACAACCCTGGTCATCGAGGAAGCGGAACCGTTGTACGAACCGCTGCTCCAGGATGACGCCCTCGCAGCGCACTGGACCGACGCGATGGGCGCCTTCGGCAAGGACACCTCGCGGTCGTCCGGCCTCAGCGGAGGCTCCACCGACATGGGCAACATCTCCCAGGTCATCCCGTCCCTGCACCCGTGGCTGAGCATCCCGGGCGCGGACGTGCCCATCCACTCGCACGCGTTTGCCGCACTTGCGGACACTCCCGGGGCGTACGGCGTGATGTTCGAGGCAGCCGTTGCGCTGGCCTGGACCGCCGCGGCCGCCGCCTCAACCCCCACCGAACGGGACCGCTTCATCAAAGCTGCGTACCGCCGTCGTACTTTCACGCAGGAAGGCACATCATGAGCACCACCAAAACAGCCCGGGCTGATAGGGCCGGGGCCAAGCTGACCATCCCGATCGCCGCCCTGGCCCTGGTGATCGCCGTGGCGGTCCAGTTCATTGGGCAGGTGAAGATCGATGTGGGAATCGGCTCCATCATCATCTTCCCCATGGTGTGGGGCCTCATCCTGGGCCTGCTGGTCTCCATCCAGAAGTTCAAGCCCCTGGGCATCGACCTGCAGCGGGTGGCGGCGGCCCTGGTGGGCGTGGCCGTACTGCTGCTGGTGGCCCGGCTGGCGTTCAACATCGGACCCAGCCTGCCCACCCTGCTCAAGGCCGGACCCGCGCTGCTCCTCCAGGAGGTGGGCCACCTGCTCGGCACCATCGTGCTGGCGCTCCCCCTGGCTGTGCTGCTGAGGATGGGGGCGGCAACGGTGGGCGCCACGTTCTCGCTGGACCGCGAGCCCTCCTTCGCCATGGTGTCCGAGAAGTACGGCCCCGATTCAGACCAGTACCGCGGCGTTCTGGCCATGTACGTGTTCGGCACGCTGTTCGGCGCCGTCTACATCACGCTCCTCACCTCGCTCGTGGCCAACTGGAAGATCTTCGATCCGCTGGCCCTGGCCATGGGCGCCGGCGTGGGGTCCGGCTCCATGATGGCGGCGTCCGCGGCGAGCATCGTGGCCGGCTACCCCGCGGACCAGGAAGCCATCCTGGGCATGGCGGCCGTGTCCAACCTGATCACCACGGTCCTGGGCGTTTACGTGGGCATCTACATCGCCCTGCCGCTGGCCGACCGGTTCTACCGGCTCCTCACCCGCAAGCAGACCGCACGCGAAGACGCTGCCGTGACGGCTGGTGCACCGGCCGGCGCTGCCGGGGCTTCCGCCGGTGCACCGGCAGCACGTACCGCGGAAGACATGGACCGCGAGACCGCCCAGGCGGAGGAAAACCGGCGGTTCCGTGAGCGCGTGGCCGAATCCGCGGCAGCCATGAAGCTGCCGCTCTGGCTGTCCCTCTCGGTCCTCACGGTCCTGGGCATCGCGACGGCGTCGGTGGCGGCGAAGGGCTTCAGCCTCAGCATCGTGGCCGGCTACGTGATCATGCTGGTTTTGGTCCTGGTCAGCATCGCGCTGGCGAAGGCCACCCGGAAGATCTCGGCCATCGTTTTTATCACCACCATTGGCGCCTACATCTCCAGCCCGTGGTTCTTCGCGGCGGAACCGTTGAATGCCGCGGTCAAAACCGTTGACTTCCTCTCCATCGCCACCGTGATGCTGACCCTGGCGGGCCTGTCGCTGGGCAAGGACATCCCGTTGCTGAAAAACATTGGCTGGAAGATCATCCCCGTGGGCCTGGTTGCCGTCACGGCGTCGTTCCTGCTCTCCACGGTGATTGCGGAATTCGCCCTCGGCCTCTGGCACTGACTCCGGACCAAGACTCCCGACCAAGAGTCCCGATAGCCGGTGCACAGCAGAGCGGACGACGGCGGGACCTCCCGCCGTCGTCCGCTTGCTTTAATCGTCGGCTCGCCCGAAGTAAGGGTGCGGGCCACCTGGACCACTGGTATTGCTCCGCGCCCGAAGGCGAAGGAACCATGCGCCCAACACGGCCAGCGCACTAATCCAGGTTGTTGCCTGCCGTTTCCGGCCCGCACGGTCTTTGGGCTGGAGCGCGTCAGACGCTGGTTCTGCGCTTCAGCCAGCCCCAGACAGCGGTGGCCACAAACAGGATCAGGCCGATGAACGCCAGCCACAGCAAGCCCTTGATCACGAAGCCCAGGATCGACAGAACAAGCCAGATGATAAGCAGTGTGATGATTAGTCCCATAGGGGAAGCTTAGGCCAATCCCGGGCCGCGCATGCCTCGTTAGGTCGAGGCGTCCCGCTCGATTTCCTCGGCGAGGTCGTCCACCGCTTCGGGGCGCAGGTTGATTCCCGCCTCATCGAAGCGTTCCTCCAGCACGTGGCTTACGTCGTCCTGCACATGGCCCAGCCGGATCTCGTCCTTGACCTCTTCGGCAATGCTTTCCGCGGTTTCCACGGCGTCAACCTCCTCCATGTTGTCGTCGTCAAAAGGGGCACCGGTATCAGCTGCGTCAGTCATACTTCATCGTTGCGGCTCGGCGGCGGGCGGTCAATGACGGGAACGGCGAAAAGGGCAAAGCGGACGACGGCGGTACCTCCCGCCGTCGTCCGCTGCCGTTGTCCGGGGGCTTAGCCCGCAATCTCCACTTTGACGAAGTCCTCCCGGTGGAACATCCGGCGCTCGGCCCAGCCGTCCATGACCACCCAGATGATGGAGCCGTCGGGTGTGGTGCCGTCCACCACGCCGCAGCCCAGGGGCACGCCGTCCCGTGAGAGGCGCACCCACTGTCCCACCGGCAGGGCATTCCAGGAAACGCGCCGCCAACTGTGCAATCCAGTAAGGTTCATGGCGCCTACCGGAGGATGACCGTGCGGTTGCCCAGCAGCAGGATCCGCCCCTCGCAATGCCAGCGGACGGCATTCCGGAGGGCAGCACCCTCGGCGTCCCGGCCCACCGCCACCAGGTGGTCCGCCGTGTAAGTGTGGTCCACCTCGATGACCTGCTGCGCGATGATCGGGCCCTCATCCAGTTCCGCGTTGACGTAGTGCGCGGTGGCACCCACCGTCTTCACGCCCCGCTCGTACGCTTGGTGGTAGGGCCTGGCGCCCTTGAAGCTGGGCAGGAACGAGTGGTGGATGTTGATGGTTTTGCCCGCCAGCCTGGCCGAGAGCTCATCGCTGAGCACCTGCATGTAGCGGGCCAGGACCACCAGTTCCACGTCGAGCCCATCCACCAGTTCCAGGAGCCGCGCCTCAGCCTGGGGCTTTGTGGCAGCCGTGACAGGAACGTGGAAGAACGGAATGCCGTGCCACTGCACCAGGCCTTCCTGGTCCCGGTGGTTCGAGACGACCGCGACGATCTCCACCGGGATGTCACCCGTGCGCGCCCGGAACAGGAGGTCGTTGAGGCAGTGCCCCATCTTGGACACCATCACCAGCACACGGCGTTTTCGGCCCTGCGGCTCCAGCTTCCAGTTCATCTGCCACTTCTCCGCCACAGGCTCGAACTGCCGGCGCAGGTTATCGGTGGTGAGAGGTTCCTTTAGGCTGCCTTCGGACGAGTCCGAGGCGAAGTGCACCCGCATGAAGAAGTGTCCCTGAGCCTTGTCCCCGTACTGCTTGATGTCGACGATGTCGCAGCCGTGCTCGAGCAGGAACGCCGACACCGCGTGCACAATGCCCGGCGATTCGGCACAGTCAACGGTCAGGATATGTTCGACGGCGGCAGCAGGTTCCCCAGCTGTCGCAGCCGCCGCGGGGGCTGGCTCTTCGAGCGCCGTGCTCATTTCTTGGCCCCGTCTTCCACAGCTCCGAGGTCGCGGCCGATGGTGGACGCCTCGGTGTCCAGGTCCTGGGCAAGCTCGGACTTGAACGTCTCGTAACGGGCCAGGTGTGCGGGCCGGCGGCGCAGCACCAGCCACGCGGCGCCGAGCACCAGGAACCAGACCGGCGTGACCAGCAACGCCAGCAGGGTATCCGGCTGGGTGGTGAGGGCCCAGAGGACGAAGCCGAAGAACGCGAACACTATCCACACCATCGGGATCCCGCCGGGCATGCGGTACTTGGACGCCTCGTGCAGGTGGGCGCGGCGGCGGCGGAACGCGAGGTAGCTGGCCAGGATGATGGACCAGACAAACACGAAGCAGACGGCGGACACGGTAGTCACCATTTCGAAGGCCTTGCCGATGTCCTGGCCCGCGTACATCAGCACTACGCCGGAGAGCAGCAGCACGCAGGAGAGGAACAAGGCATTCTGCGGCACTTTTCGGGTCGACAGGTGGCGGAACACTGACGGCGCGTCGCCTTCCTGTGCCAGGCCGTAGACCATGCGGGAGGTGGAGTAGATCCCGGAGTTGGCCGAGGACATCGCCGAGCTGAGGACCACCAGGTTCACTACGGTGGCGGCGGCGCCGAGGCCGGCCAGGGAGAACATGGCGATGAACGGGCTGTGGCCGGCCTGGAACTGGGTCCACGGGGTGACGGACATCAGGATGATCAGGGCGCCCACGTAGAACAGGAGTACGCGGATGGGGATGGAGTTGATGGCCTTGGGCAGGTTCTTCTCGGGGTCCTTCGCCTCGGCGGCGGTGGTGCCCACCAGCTCAATGCCCACAAACGCGAACACCGCAATCTGGAAGCCGGCCACAAAACCCATGAATTCATTGGGGAACATCCCGCCGTGGCTCCACAAGTTCGTGAAGGTGGCGGGGCCGGCGTCGGACTGGAAGCCCGTGAAGATCATGAACATGCCCACGATGATCAGCGCCGCGATGGCGATGATCTTGATCAGCGCGAACCAGAACTCGGTCTCGCCGAACGCCTTCACCGTCACCAGGTTCAGGAACAGCAGGATGGCCACGGTGGCCAGGCCCGGGATCCAGAGCGGCAGCCCGGGCCAGAGTTCCTTGGAGTAGCCGGCGATGGCGATCACGTCCGCGATTCCGGTGATCACCCAGCAGAACCAGTAGGTCCAGCCGGTGAAGAAGCCCGCCCAGGGGCCCAGCAGGTCCGCGGCGAAGTCGCTGAAGGACTTGTAGTTCAGGTTGCTCAGCAGCAGTTCGCCCATGGCCCGCATCACGAAGAACAACATGAAGCCGATGATCATATAGACGAAGATGACGGACGGCCCTGCTGCGGAGATGGTTTTGCCCGAGCCCATGAACAGGCCCGTGCCGATGGCGCCGCCAATGGCGATCAGCTGGATGTGCCGGTTGGTAAGCTGCCGCTCCAAGTGCGGTTCCTGGTGGGTTGTTACGGGTTTAGTGCTCACGTGCTGCTCCTCGAATCATCGTTGGTTGAAGTGCTGCGGTAGTGGATGTTTGCTCCGGTCCGGCTGGGACCGGGTCAAGGCTGTTGAAGCTGTAGAGGTGGATGCCGGCGATGCTGCCCGGCTGGCTTTCCAGGCCGTCGATCAGGCTGTCCGGCGAGTAGCGGTCGCCGCTGAGGAGTTTGCGGGCCAGCGGGCCCTTGCGGCTGAGGAACTTCAGGGAACTTCCGACGCCGATCTGCCCGGCGAGTGCCACCAGCCTGGTCCGCGGGACGGCCCCCGCCACACCCGCCCAGACGGGAAGGTGAACGCCTTCACGGCGCAGGAGAGCTGCATAGTCGTGGATTTTCTCCGGGGAAAAGCACATCTGGGTAACCACGTGCGAGGCCAAATGCTGCTTGGCCAGCAGCCCGTCCAGCAGGTCCACCAGGCTCACGGCAGGGTGGCCCTCGGGGTAGCCCGCCACACCGGCCCGCATGGTCCCGCCGGTGTACTGCGCGATGTCTTCGAGGACCGGAAGAGCCGAGTCATAGACGCCGGCCGGCTGTTTCCGGTCTCCCCCAATAACGAAGACTTCGCGGATGCCCGCTGCGTCGCAGCCGCCGACAATTTCGGTGAGCTCGGCCCGGCTGCTGATGCTCCGGGCTGCGAGGTGCGGCACCACGGTGTAGCCGGCATCACTGAGCTCCACCGCGGTGCGCATGGTCCGTTCGATGCCGTGGTGCGGCAGGCAGGTCACGCTGAGCGTGGTGGTCCTGGGCACCAGGGCCTGGACCTGCTCCACGGTTCCCTGGGCAGGGATGATTTCGATTCTGATGGGGAACTTCATTGGTCCTGTCTATGCATCAGGTATGGGTCATCCGTTCCGAACTGCAACGCGGGGTCACTCCCGGCCCGATGTTGGCGGTTTTTTGGGCCGGATGTGACCCCGCGTTGTGGTTCAGGAAGCGGCGAGCAGTGAGCTGGCTTCCTGGCGGGTGGTTCCGGAGTCCTGGATGCCCTCGGCGATGTGGGCGAGTTCGGCGGGGATGTCCCGGCCTTTCTTGCGCATGGCGGTGGCCCAGAGCCGGCCGGCCCGGTACGAGGAACGCACCAGCGGGCCGGACATAACACCGAGGAAGCCCAGCTCGGTGGCCTCGTCCTGCAGGTCCACGAACTCCTGCGGCTTGACCCACCGGTCCACCGGCAGGTGCCGCTCGGACGGGCGCAGGTATTGGGTGATGGTGATCAGGTCGCACCCGGCCTCGTGCAGGTCCCGCAGCGCTTCGGAGATCTCTTCGCGGGTTTCGCCCATGCCCAGGATCAGGTTGGACTTGGTCACCATACCCAGGTTCCGGCCCTGGGTGATCACATCCAGGGACCGCTCGTACCGGAACGCCGGCCGGATCCGCTTGAAAATCCTTGGCACGGTTTCCACGTTGTGCGCGAACACCTCGGGCTTGGAGTCGCAGATTGCGGCGATGTGCTCGGGTTTGCCGGAGAAGTCCGGGATCAGCAGCTCCACCCCGGTGCCCGGGTTCAGCTCGTGGATCTTGCGGACCGTTTCGGCGTACAGCCACACGCCCTCGTCCGCCAGGTCGTCGCGGGCCACGCCGGTGACGGTGGCGTAGCGCAGCTGCATGGCCTGCACGGACCGGGCCACCTTGGTGGGTTCGAACATGTCCAGCGGTGAGGGTTTGCCGGTATCGATCTGGCAGAAATCACACCGGCGCGTGCACTCGGACCCGCCGATCAGGAAGGTGGCTTCCTTGTCCTCCCAGCATTCAAAAATGTTGGGGCAGCCGGCCTCCTCACACACCGTGTGCAGGCCCTCTTTTTTCACCAGGTTCTTGAGCCCGACGAACTCCGGACCCATCTGGACCTTGGCCTTGATCCACTCCGGCTTGCGCTCCACCGGAACAGCAGAATTACGCTGTTCAACGCGCAAAAGCTTCCGGCCTTCAGGTGCCAATGTCATTTCTGTACTTCCTTCAGCATTCGACGACGTTGACGGCGAGGCCGCCCATGGCCGTTTCCTTGTATTTGGAGCTCATGTCCTTGCCGGTCTCGCGCATGGTCACAATGACCTCATCAAGCGAGACGCGGTGGGAGCCGTCACCCCAGAGCGCCATCTTCGCGGCGTTGATGGCCTTCGCCGCGGCAATCGCGTTCCGTTCGATGCACGGCACCTGCACCAGCCCACCGATCGGGTCACAGGTCAGCCCCAGGTTGTGCTCCATCGCGATCTCCGCCGCGTTCTCCACCTGCGCCGGCGTTCCGCCCATCACCTCGGCCAGGCCTGCAGCCGCCATGGACGACGCCGATCCCACCTCGCCCTGGCAGCCCACCTCGGCTCCTGAGATGGACGCCTGCTCCTTGTACAGCACCCCGACGGCGCCCGCGGTGAGCAGGAACTTGACCACCACGTCATCGCGGTCTTCCTGTGACGCGTTCTCCATCCCCGGCGCGAAGTGCAGCGCGTAAAACAGGACCGCCGGGATGATTCCGGCCGCGCCGTTGGTGGGGGCGGTGACCACCCGGCCGCCGGAGGCGTTTTCCTCATTGACCGCCAGGGCGATCAAGTTAACCCACTCCTGCCAATACTTCTGGTCATAGAAGTCCTGGTCCTGGCCTTCATCGTCCGGCCGTGAGCTTTCCTTTTTCAGCCGGTCGTACCAATCCGGGGCACGACGGCGGACCTTCAGTCCCCCGGGCAGCACGCCTTCGCGTTTCAGGCTGGTCTGCACGCAGTCCTCCATCACCGACCAGATGTGCAGCAGGCCTGCGCGGATCTCTTCGGGAATGCGGCTGTCCTCCTCATTGACGCGCATCACGTCGCTGATGCCCAGACCGGTTTCCCGGCAGTGCTCCAGCAGTTCGGCGGCAGTGCGGAAGGGCAGCGGCAGTTCCTTCTTGGACTCCTCGAGTTCCTGCTGCGCCGCGTCTTCCTCGCCTTCGCGGACGATGAACCCGCCGCCCACCGAGAAAAACGTGGCGGTGTGCAGGACGTTGCCGTCGGCGTCGGACACAGTGAAGGTCATGCCGTTGGTGTGCCGGGGCAGGACGGTCAGCGGCCGCAGCACCATGTCCTTCACCCCGTACGGCAGTGCGACCGCGCCAGCCAACTGCAGCGTGCCGGTATCGGCGATTGCCGCCAGCCGTTCCTCCACCTCGTCCGGGAGGATCAGCTCCGGATGGAAGCCCTCCAGTCCCAGCAGGATCGCGGTCATGGTGCCGTGCCCGTGGCCGGTCGCCGCGAGCGAACCGTACAGGTCCACCCGCAGCGAGGCCACGTCCGCGAGCTTGCCCAGGCCTTTGAGCTCCTCGGCAAAAACGGCAGCAGCCCGCATCGGGCCCACAGTGTGGGAACTGGAAGGCCCGATGCCAATGGAAAAGAGGTCAAAGACTCCAACAGCCATGCGCGTTTCCTAACTAGAAGTGGGGCGTTGGTTGAGCTTGTAAAAACCGGTTTCGACAGGCTCAACCACCGGTGGTTGAGCCTGTCGAAACCTAGTGCTCAACTAGCGAGGTTTGCGACGCCCGGGTAGAGCGGGTGGGCTTTGGCGAGGGCGTCGACGCGGTGACGCAGGCCGGAAAGGTCTGTGTCGGCGTCGGCCGTTAATGCCTCGGCGATGATGTCAGCAACCTCACGGAAGGCCTCTTCGCCGAAGCCGCGGGTGGCCAGCGCGGGCGTGCCGATCCGCAGGCCAGAGGTGACCATCGGCGGGCGGGGGTCGAACGGCACGGCGTTGCGGTTCACCGTGATGTCGATGGCCGCGAGCCGGTCCTCGGCCTGCTGGCCGTCGAGCTCGCAGTTGCGCAGGTCCACGAGGACCAGGTGCACATCGGTGCCGCCGGAGACCACGCTGATGCCCTTGGCGCTGACGTCGGGCTGGACCAGGCGCTCGGCCAGGATCCGGGCGCCGGCCAGGACGCGCTCCTGGCGTTCCTTGAACTCGGCGGACGCGGCGATCTTGAACGCCACAGCCTTGCCGGCGATCACGTGCTCCAGCGGGCCGCCCTGCTGGCCCGGGAACACCGCCGAGTTGATCTTCTTGGCGATGCCGGCGTCGTTGGTCAGAATGATGCCGCCGCGCGGACCGGCGAGGGTCTTGTGCGTGGTGGAGGTGGTGACGTGCGCGTGCGGCACCGGCGACGGGTGCAGCCCCGCGGCCACGAGCCCGGCGAAGTGCGCCATGTCCACCATCAGGTAGGCGCCGACAGAGTCGGCGATGCGGCGGAACTCGGCGAAGTCGAGCTGCCGGGCGTAGGCGGACCAGCCGGCCACGATCAGCGCGGGCTTGTGCTCCTGGGCCAGGCGCTCCACCTCGGCCATGTCCACCGTGTGGGTGTCTTCGCGGACGCTGTACGGCACCACGTTGTAGAGCTTGCCGGAGAAGTTGATCTTCATGCCGTGGGTGAGGTGGCCGCCGTGGGCCAGGTTCAGGCCCATGATGGTGTCGCCCGGCTTGATCAGCGCGTGCATCACCGAGGCGTTGGCCTGCGCGCCGGAGTGCGGCTGCACGTTGGCGAACTCCGCGCCGAAGAGCGCCTTGATCCGGTCGATGGCGAGCTGTTCGATGACGTCCACGTGCTCGCAGCCACCGTAGTAGCGCTTGCCCGGGTAGCCCTCGGCGTACTTATTGGTCAGCACCGAGCCCTGCGCCTGCATCACGGCGACGGCGGTGTGGTTCTCGGAGGCGATCATCTCCAGGCCGTCGCGCTGGCGGGTGAGTTCGTCGTCGATCTTTGCCGCGATCTCCGGGTCCAGGGCGGACAGGTCGGCGTCCAGGGACGGGGAGACTACCTGCTCGAAGGCGACTGTGGTGGTGCCTGCGGCACCGGTGGCGCTCACAGTTCACCGCCGTTGGCCGCGGCGTACTCTTCGGCGGACATCAGCGGGCCCTCTTCGGTGACGGCCACCTTGAAGAGCCAGCCTGCGCCGTAGGGATCGTTGTTGATCAGGGCGGGGTCGGAGACCACTTCGTCGTTGATCTCCACCACTTCGCCGGTGACGGGTGCGTAGAGGTCGGAGACCGACTTGGTGGATTCCACCTCGCCGCAGGTCTCCCCCGCGGTCACCGTGGAGCCAACCTCGGGCAGGTCCACGTAGACGATGTCGCCCAGGGCTTCGGCGGCCACAGCGGAAATGCCGACGCCGGTAGGCCCGGACCCGTCAGCAGCAACCCACTCGTGCTCGGCCGAGTATTTAAGTTCAGCAACAACTTTTGCCATGTGTATTTCCTTAGGTAGGTGTGAAAAGTGAAAGAGCGTCAGCCCAAACCCCACATCAAGTGAAAGAGCGTTTGGTCAAAACCCGCATCAAGTGAGGGAGCGTTTGGCTATAACCCGCATCAAGTGAGAGAGCGTTCCGTTAAACCCTGCGAAAAGTGATGCAGCGTCGGGGGTACCAATGGGGACGACGGGGCTGGCATCCGGCAGCGTGCGTCAAAGCGACGAAGGAGCAGCACGCAGAGGATGTCAGCCCCGGCGTCACGCAAGAGCGTTACTTCGTGCGCTTGTAGAACGGGAGCTCTACTACTTCGAACGGCTCCGCCTTGCCGCGGAGGTCGATGTCCAGGGCGGTGCCGGGTGTGGAGTGTTCGACGTCGACGTAGGCCAGGGCGATCGGGTAGCCGAGGGTGGGGCTCGGCTGGCCGGAGGTCACCTCGCCCACCACGGTGCCGTCCTTGAGGACTGGGTAGTGGCTGCGGCCGGCGCGGCGGCCCAGGCCTTTGAGGCCCACGAGCTTGCGGCCGGAGGTGGAACCGGCCCCCAGTTCCTTGAGCTCCGCCAGCACGGCCCTGCCCACGAAGTCCGATTCCTTCTTGAGCGATACAACAGGACCCAGTCCGGCGGCGTAGGGGTTTCCTTCGCGGGAGAGTTCGTTGCCGTAGAGCGGCATGCCGGCTTCGAGGCGGAGCGAGTCCCGGCAGGCCAGGCCGGCGGGGATGAGCCCCTGGTCCGAGCCGGCTTCCAGCAGGGCATCCCACAGGCCGGCGGCGTCCTCGTTCGGGATGTAGATTTCGAACCCGTCCTCGCCGGTGTAACCGGTGCGGGCCAGCAGCAGTTCCTGGACAGTACCGTTGACGGCGATGCCTACCTCCACGGCCGCGTAGTACTTCAGCTCGGTTACCAGGGAGTGCTGCTCGGCCGGGACCAGCTTCAGCAGGATCGCTTCGGCGTTCGGTCCCTGGATGGCGATCAGCGACGTCTGGGCGGACACGTCCTCTACGCGGACGTCGAAGTTGGCTGCACGCTCGGCCAGTGCCGCGGCAACCACCGCAGCGTTGCCGGCGTTGGGAACCACCAGGTACTTCTGCTCCCCGCGGCGGTATGTGATGAGGTCATCGATGATGCCGCCGTCTTCCTGGCAGATCAGCGAGTACTTGGCTTTGCCCACGGCCACGGCGGAGAGTTTGCCGGTCAGCGCGTAGTCCAGGAAGGCTGCGGCGTCGGGGCCGGTAACCCAGACTTCGCCCATGTGGGAGAGGTCGAACAGGCCGGCGGCCTTGCGCACGGCGTGGTGCTCGGCGAGTTCGGAGCTGTACTTCAGGGGCATCTGCCAGCCGCCGAAGTCTGTGAAGGAAGCGCCGGCGATCTTATGCTGCTCGTACAGCGCGGTGTAGTTCTCAGTCATGGGATCAGCCTTCCAATCCGGTGGTTGAGCTTGTCGAAACCTCGAACTCGGAGAGCGGAGGGCAGGAGCAGACCAGGTTGCGGTCCCCTGCGGCGCCGTCGATGCGGCCCACCGGCGGGAAGTACTTGTCCTGGCGGAGCGAGGCCACCGGGAAGGCCGCCTGCTCACGCGGGTAGGAACGATCCCAATCAGAGGAGACGACGGCGGCTGCCGTGTGGGGTGCGTTGCGCAGCGGTGAGTTCTCCACGGAGAAATCGCCGGCGGCCACTTGGTCGATTTCCTTGCGGATGATGATCATGGCTTCGATGAAGCGGTCGATCTCCGCGAGGTCCTCGGACTCGGTGGGCTCCACCATCAGCGTGCCGGCCACCGGGAAGGACAGCGTGGGTGCATGGAAACCGAAGTCGATGAGGCGCTTGGCCACGTCCTCGGCCGTGACGCCGGTCTTGGCCGTCAGGTCGCGCAGGTCCAGGATGCACTCGTGCGCCACGAGGCCGCTTTCACCGGTGTAGAGGACCGGGAAGTGCTCGTCCAGCCGGGCGGCAACATAGTTCGCGGCGAGCAGCGCGGACTTGGTGGCCTCGGTGAGGCCTTGGCCGCCCATCAGCTTCACGTACGCCCAGGAAATGGGCAGCACACCGGCGGAACCGAAGCGGGAAGCGGAAATCGCGACGCCGTGACCAGCCGCGGCGTTTTCGGAAGAACCGTTGTTCGCATCCCCCGGCATAAACGGTGCCAAGTGCGCCTTGGCAGCAACAGGTCCGACGCCGGGTCCTCCACCGCCGTGCGGGATGCAGAACGTCTTGTGCAGGTTCAGGTGCGAGACGTCGCCGCCGAACTTGCCCGGCTGCGCCAACCCGACGAGGGCGTTCAGGTTCGCGCCGTCAACGTACACCTGGCCGCCGGCCGCGTGGATCGCATCGCAAACCTCGCGGACGTCGGAATCGTACACCCCGTGGGTGGACGGGTAGGTGATCATGATGGCCGAGAGGACATCCTTGTGGGCCTCGATCTTGGCCTGCAGGTCCGCGTGGTCAATGGTGCCGTCGGCAGCAGTCGCGACGACAACAACCTTCATGCCGGCCAGGACAGCGGAGGCGGCGTTGGTGCCGTGCGCCGACGCCGGGATGAGGCAGACATTGCGCTGCTGATCGCCCCGGGAGTGGTGGTAGCCGCGGATTGCGAGCAGGCCCGCGAGCTCGCCCTGGGAACCGGCGTTGGGCTGGATGGACACCTGGTCGTAACCGGTGATCTCGGCGAGATCCGCTTCCAGGCCGGAAATCAGTTCACGCCAGCCGGCCGTCTGGGAATCAGGAGCAAACGGGTGGATCGAGGCGAATTCGGGCCAGGAAATGGCTTCCATCTCGGCCGTAGCGTTCAGCTTCATGGTGCAGGAACCCAGCGGGATCATGGTGCGGTCCAGGGCCAGGTCCCGGTCGGAGAGGCGGCGGATGTAGCGCAGCAGCTGGGTCTCGGAGCGGTGGGTGTTGAACACCGGGTGCTGCAGGTAGGTGGAGGTGCGCTGCACGGACGCCGGCAGCTCGAAACCCTCGGCAGACGCAACGGGACCGGCACCAAAGGCGACAACAACCGCGGAGAGGACCTCCGGCGTCGTGGTTTCATCGACGGACACGCCAACTGTGTCCGCGTCGATGAGGCGCAGGTTGATGCCGCGGGCTTCGGCGGCGGTGATCACCTTGGCGGCCTTGCCGGGCACGCGGACAGTGATGGTGTCGAAGAAGGTGTCGGATACCAGTTCGCGGCCGGCGATCTGCAGCGTGGTGGCCAGGGCGCGGGCGTTGTTGTGGACGGTTTCGGCGATCGCCTTCAGTCCGTCGGGGCCGTGGTAGACGGCGTAGAAGGACGAGACGATGGCCAGCAGCGCCTGCGCGGTGCAGATGTTGGAGGTGGCCTTCTCGCGGCGGATGTGCTGCTCGCGGGTCTGTAGGGCCAGGCGGTAGGCGGGGACGCCGGCGTTGTCCTTGGACACGCCCACGATGCGGCCGGGAAGCGTGCGCTCCATACCGTCGCGGACGGCCATGTAGGCGGCGTGCGGTCCGCCGAAGAACAGCGGCACGCCAAAGCGCTGGGTGGAGCCGACGGCGATGTCCGCGCCCTGCTCGCCCGGCGGAGTGATCAGGGTGAGGGCAAGCAGGTCGGCGGCGACGGTGACCAGCGCGCCGCGGTCCTTGGCCTCGGCGATGACGGCCGACTGGTCCCAGACCAGGCCGGAAACGCCGGGCTGCTGCAGGACCAGGCCGTTGATGTCACCCTCGGGCAGGCCGGCCGTGAGGTCGGCAACTTCCACCTCGAAGCCGAGGGCTTCGGCGCGGCCCAGCACGATGGCGATGGTCTGCGGGAGCAGGTCGGCGTCCAGGACGGTCTTGCCGTCCTTGGCCGTTTTGTTCTTGTTGGCCCGGCGCATCAGCAGCACGGCCTCGGCCACGGCGGTGGCTTCGTCCAGCAGGGAAGCGTTGGCCACCGGGAGCGCCGTGAGGTCCTGCACCATGGTCTGGAAGTTCAGCAGTGCTTCGAGCCGGCCCTGCGAGATTTCGGGCTGGTAGGGGGTGTAGGCGGTGTACCAGGCGGGGGCTTCGAGGATGTTGCGGCGGATCACCGGCGGCGTCACGGTGTCGTAGTAGCCCTGGCCGATCATCTGCACGGCCATCTTGTTCTTGCCGGCCAGCTTGCGGAGCTCGGCGAGGACCTCGACTTCGCTGAGGGCGCTCTCAAGGGTGAGCGGCGTGTCCTGGCGGATGGATTCGGGCACGGCGCTGTCAACGAGGCCGTCGAGGGTGTCGTAGCCGACGGCCTTGAGCATGGTGTCGATGTCGGACTGGCGGCGGGCGCCGATATGGCGGTCTGCGAAGGTGGTGGGGGACGATTGAACCGTCATAAGAGGAACTCCATAATTCAGGTGGCGCCGAAGCACCACGTTGATTCGGGTTCCTCCCCGCTCTGTATTGGACCTGAGAGTTTTGTGTAGTCCTGCTGTTTGGCAGGGCGCCACTTGCACCGTCGGTGAGCCCGGTTGCCCGGACTGCTTTCCAGAGTTGCCTTGCCGCGGCGGTACGTGGGCCTGAGAGATTCCTGGGGAGGATTTGCTCCTACGGCGCCTGCAGAACGTACCGGCAGGACTCTCCCGCCGCAGATCATAAGCACGTGCCACTGGTGGGTGACACGGCTCACACCTTACAGGATTCACGGGCAGGAAGCAAAACGGCGCCTCCCAGCCAGGAGGGCGGACGACGGCGGCACCTCCCGCCGTCGTCCTGTCCCCCACGCGTTAGGAGGCGCCGGCGGGGACACCCTTGGCAGGGCCTGAGACAATGGCCGAATGGAGATCGCCCTGGGACTTCTGGTTCTCGTTGCGGTGGTATGCGCTGGGAGCGCGCTGGGCCGGAAACTGAACATTTCCGTGCCGCTGCTGCTGGTGCTGGCAGGCGTGATCGGTTCCTTCCTCCCGTTTGTTCCGGACATTGAACTGAACCCGGAACTGGTCCTCGTGGGCCTGCTGCCGCCGCTGCTGTACGCCGCGGCGCTGCGGACGTCGCTGTTCGATTTCGGTTCCAACCGCCGCGCCATCGGCCTGCTCTCGGTGGGCTATGTCATCTTCGGCACCATCACGGTGGGACTGGTGGTCTGGTGGCTGTTTCCGGAGATTCCGCTGGCCGCAGCGATCGCGCTGGGTGCGGTGCTGGCGCCGCCGGATGCGGTGGCTGCCACATCCATCGCGCGGAAGGTGGGGATGCCGCGCAGGATTGTCACCATCCTGGAAGGCGAATCCCTGGTCAACGACGCCACCGCATTGATCTGCCTCCGGGCAGCGATCGCTGCCATCTCCGGGTCGGTGTCCGCGGCCGGGATCGCCGGGGACTTCCTGCTCGCCGTGGGCGGCGGTCTGGTGGTGGGCCTGGCCGCGGCCTACGTCCTGACCATGCTGCGCAAGCGGATCCGGAACGTCGCGATCAACACTTCCACGTCCCTGGCCGCCCCCTTTGTGGCGTACCTGCCGGCCGAGGCCATCCACGCTTCCGGGGTGCTCGCCGTCGTCGTTACTGGCTTGGTGATGGGCACAAAGGCGCCGTCCATGCCCAACGGTGCCGCCCGGCTGAGCCAGCGCAGCAACTGGAACACCGTGCAGTTCCTGCTGGAAAACTCGGTGTTCCTGCTGATCGGGCTCCAGGTCCGGACCATCATCGAAGGTGTCCAGGACGATTCCCTGGGTGCTGGCCGGATCTGGGCGGGCTGCGCGCTGATCCTGCTGGCGGTGCTGGTGCTCCGGCCGGTGTGGGTGTTCCCGGCCACTTACCTCCCCCGCCTTATCCCGGCGGTGCGGCGCAGCGATCCGTCGCCGCCCTGGCAATTCCCGGCGATTGTTTCCTGGGCCGGGATGCGTGGGGTGGTCACCCTCGCCGCGGTGCTGGTGCTGCCCGAGGACCTGGAGCACCGTTCAGTGCTGATCCTCGCTGCCCTTGTGGTGGTGGGCGGCACGCTGACGCTGCAGGGCTTCACCCTCCCGGCGCTGGTCCGGCTGCTGCGGGTCCAGGGCCCAGACCAGCGCGAGGATGCGTTGAACAAGGCATCGCTGATGCAGCTCGCCACCGCTGCCGGCGTGACCCGGCTGCAGGAATTGCGGACGGACGACGACCCGCCGGAGGTGGTGGCCATGCTGAAGCGGCGCACGCAGGAGCGGGGGCTGGCGGCATGGGAACGGCTGGGCCGGCCGTCGGCGGAGACGGCCACGCCCAGCGAGCGTTATGCCCGGCTGCGGCTTGCCATGCTGGATGCCGAACGGGCCAAGGTGCTGGAGCTGCGGCGCGGCGGCGAGTACGCGCAGGAGGTGCTCAGCGATGTCCTGGAGCGGCTGGATGTTGAGGAATCGATGCTGGACGTGGCGCTGGACGAGGTGGATGCGTCCGGCGAGGGCGGCGGCGAAGGCATCGCGCGGCCCGGCGGGGTATGCGGGCATCTCGAGCAGGCCCGGCCCCTTGAGGCGCCACGGAACGCATTCTGCACTGACTGCCTACGGGAAGGGACCACGACTGTGCACCTGCGGATGTGCCTGGCTTGCGGGCAAGTCGGGTGCTGCGACTCCTCGCCCGGAACGCACGCGTCAAGGCATTTCCAAGCTACCGGGCACCCTGTTATGCGCAGCATCGAGCCGGGCGAGGACTGGCGCTGGTGCTATCAGGACGATCTGCTGGGGTGATGGGCCCGCTGAGGTGCTGCTTGCTCCCGTGAGGGGACGACGGCGGGAGGGCCCCGTCGTCGTCCGGTCACCTGAAGTTTCAAGGGGCTAAGCCCCGGGCAATTGGATTACGCCGAGCTGCTGCATCAGCCCAAGATCGTCCCGGTCAGACCAGTGCTCCACGATCTTTCCATTTTGGATCCGATGGATGGCCACTGCAGTCTCCCGCAGTTCGGCGCCTGTGGGTGGCAGCGGTCCGGGAAGCTCGCCCACATGCCGCCCGGTGGCTGTCAGCCTGGTCACCACCTTGTCCCCTTCTGCAACCTGGTCCTCGATCTCGTGGACGCCAGGCGTAGCCGAAAGAAAGATGCGGAAGGCCTGCTTCAGTCCTTCGCGTCCTGCCGGCAGTCCAGGAAACGGCGGGTGATGGTCGAGATAATCTTCCGCCACCAGCTCATCCATCGCGTCGATATTCCCGGCGTCGATCTCGGCGTAGAAGCGGCGCACGAGCTCTTTGTTGTCGTCAGTTCCCACAGCAGGCCTCCCTTTTGCACACGGGGTTTCGCGCTCGGATGGGATCAGGTGTCGCCGTTACAAGCGTGCCGTGGAGGGCCCATTGTAAATCCCCTATCGGCACTCCGGTAGAAGGTCAGGAGACGCCGGCGAGGACTCCGTCAATCTGTTCCAGCAGTGCGGGCCAGCCGTTGCCCATACCTTCAATGGCCTGTTTGCCCATGGGGGTGTCGAGGCGGAAGCCGGCGTGTTCATGGTGGAGGACGGTGCCGCCTTCCACCGGCTCGAGCCGCCAGGTGATGGTGGTGTCCAGCATTCCTTCTGAGAAGAGGAAGCTGATGGAGGTGCTTGGATCCACGGTGAGCACTTCACATTGCTGCTGGCCCCATGAGCCCATGTCCATGGTGAAGCGGTGGCCGACGACCGGAGCGATATCGCCCGGCGCCCACCAGCGGGCCAGCAGTTCCGGGGTAGTCAGTGCGGCCCACACGGATTCCGCGGGGTGCGGATAGCGGCGCTCGAGCCGGATGGCGTTCTCGGTCATGACGGTTTCTCCTCGTCCAGAAGTTCTGCCAGCGCGTCGAGGCGCCGGTTCCAGTAGTGCTCGAAGTGCTTCACCCAACCGCCGATATCAGCGAGGCCTTGCGGCTGGAGGTGGTACAGCCGGTTGCGGCCGCGCCGTTCTTCCCTGACCAACCCGGCCTCCCGTAGTACGGCGAGGTGCTCAGAGGCCGCCGAGCGGCTGAGGTTCAACAGCCCGGTAAGTTCGCCCGCCGTCCGGGGACCCTGGCGCAGCTCGTCGAGGATGACGCGCCTGGCCGGGTTGGAGACAGCGCCGAACACATCAGGAAGCACGGGATCAGTATATGTCGGAAATCTCCGACATATCTAGCGGGGACTTCTCCGGCCGATCCGGCGCCCTGCCCAGAAGGCGAGCAGGAGCAGCCCCACCACGGAGATTGCCACTCCGATCTGGGTTCCTTGGGTTATGAGGGCAGCGCCGTTGGCACTGAACGGCGAATTGCTGAGCGGTGCATACGCGAACCAGCCCACGTAATCCCTGTTCAGGAAGGCGGTGAGCCCGCCTGCCAGCACCGCGGCGAAGCCTGCAAGAGGCACGACGGCGGCACGGACTTTGACTCTTTTTGGCGTGTTTGGCTGCTCGGCAGCATTGTTTTCCCCCATGGAAGCGAGTCTAGCCGGGCCGCTGCAGCCGGGATTAGGCTGGGCGGATGTTGACTATCGGAACGATTGTCCTCGGCGTCAACGACGTTGCCGCCGCCACCGATTTCTGGCACGAAGCCCTGGGCTATGTCCCGCGGGAGCAAGGTGACGAGACGTGGGTGACCCTTGCGCCGGCGTCGGGACCTGGAGCGCAGCTGTCACTGATGCTGAGCGAGACGCCGGTCCAGGAACATCCCCGGATCCATCTGGATTTGTATGCGGACGACCAGGGCGCTGAGGTGGAACGGCTGGTCTCGCTCGGCGCCCAGCGAGTGGATTGGGACCTGTATCCGGAAGACCCCGACTTCATCGTGCTCGCTGATCCTGACGGGAACAGGTTCTGCGTCATCGACAAAAGCCCGCGGTAGCACCGCCGTCGAACGCTTTCTTTGACGCTGGCCGCCGGGAACATTCCTTTCCGCTATTCCGTTGTCATCCCTACGACGCGCGCCGTCTTTCAACGCGGCGGCGCTTACGGAAGGGAACATATGGCCAGGGCTATCTGGAACGGAAAAGTCATCGCCGAATCCACGGACACCGTGGTGGTGGAAGGCAACCACTACTTCCCGCGCGAAGCCGTCAACCCCGTCTACCTCAGGGACAGCGACCTCCACTCCATCTGCCCCTGGAAGGGCAAGGCCAGCTATCACACACTCGAAGTGGACGGAAAGCTGAACATGGACGCGGCCTGGTACTACCCGGAAACAAAGCCGCGGGCAAAACAGATCGAGGACCGGATCGCGTTCTGGCGCGGGGTCACCATCGAGGCTTAAGAACAGAAGGCAACGGACGACGGCGGAACCTCCCGCCGTCGTCAGCTCAAGTAGGCCACCATGGTGACTGTGGATGCAGAACGGCTTTTCCCCGGCGCGCTCACGGAGATCTATGATGCGCTTTCTGCGCGGATGTCCGGGCTGGGTGACGACATCGTCGAAGAGTTTTCAAGAACCCAGGTAAGTTACGGGGTGGCGCGTAAGTTCACGTGGCTCACCCCCATCTCGAAGAGCAAAGCGCTTCTGACCATGGACATGTGGGATGAGCACCATGCCGCGTTCGTCCGTAATGTCATCCCGTTTCGTTACGACAAGTACACCCACCAGGTGGAAGTGCGCGCCCCAGCCGACATTGAGTCTGTTGCCGCCCTCGGCTGGTTTGAAGATTCAGCCGCCTGGGGCCGGAAGCAACGCTGACCAGTGGGCTGCTTCATAGGCGCCGGGATCGTCGCTGTCCTCAAATTGATTGGCGCAGCTCCAGCTATGAGCCGACGATGACGTACTCGCCATTGAGCTCCTTAACCAGGCGTTCGATGTCCCTCGTTGACTGTTGGCCGGTGGCTATTTCAGTGAAGTCGACAACCATCCAATTCTTCCCATGGACTAGATGGATTTTGCCTTGGTTGGAGTCAGACAAGATCTGGTAGGTTTCGCGAAACGCTTTCTCATCTGCAAAAAGGTCTATCTGGACCTTTTCAAAGCACAATTTCTGCGCCGAGGCCAGCCTGATGCCATCGCCCATTGGCACAATTGGATCACCAACAGGATCAGCTTCGCAGGCCAGGACGTCATTGACGGCGGTGTAAGCCTCATCCATGGAGCTGAATCCTTGTAAGCTCTCGCCTCCCGGTTGCTCTTTGGCGCCACATCCCGTGACCGGAACGGCCACAAGAAAAGCAGCCATTGCAATATTCGGCAAACACCTGTTCTTCGCCACTTTTACCCCCCGGTTATTTATCGCACTATTCCATATGCATGAGGAACCTAATAGCACTTTCTGGTCTGCCGGGGGGCGGTATTTATCGCTGTAGGCCGAGAGTGGCGATCAGGTCCTCGTGAAACTCGAACCAAATGCGATGAAAGGAATCACGGTCTGTGGCGATTAGCCAGGTTGTTTCCGTGGCTGCGTTTGCCACCGCCTGCTCGAGGCGTTGGGTATATCCGCTAAACCGCGGCAACGCTCCAGCCAGGCGGGTTTCCAGGCCGCGGAAGGATGCCACGGCGTCGGTAAAGGTTTGATGCGTCTGGTGGTCCATCGCGTCATTTTGCTGGTTCTCCCGGGACAGCCGGTCGAGCTGAAGCTGGCTGCAGGCCGCGACGACATCCGTGTTCAGGGGCACGAATTCCTCGTGCACGGAGGTGACCGACGGACGTGCACCCGCCGCCTCAAGTTCCCCGGCCAGGAGTCGTTCGTTTTCCGTCCTTCCGGCGACAGTCAGGGACCACCCCCGCGAGCCTCCGAACGAGGAGCGTGCGGCCCACCCCTTGGAGCCGGCTTCGATGAGAAGAGATTCGACTTGTCGGGAATCCTGGCCGAACCTTGTTGCAACTGCCTCAGTGTCGGCGAAGCCGAGGAGCCGGATGGAGTGGAGGGTGAGCAGCATTGTGGGCTGGTTCGAGCTCATCACGGACCCTTTGCCGGCGGTTCGGTGACGGTTCCCTGTGTTCCGTCGACCACGATGGTGGTTCCGGCCGGGAAAAGGTCAAGGGCGCCGGCTACCCCTAAAACAGCGGGAATGCCATATTCGCGAGCCACGATAGCGGCGTGCGAAAGCATGCCGCCTGTTTCCGTGACGATTGCAGCGGCCAGTCCGAACAGTGGTGTCCAGGCAGGGTCGGTGGTCCGGCAGATAAGGATGTCGCCGGGCTTCACCGTGGAAAATTCGTCCACGCTGTGAACTGTTCTTGCCGTGCCGCAGGCGGTCCCGGGGCTGGCGCCGGTTCCAATGGAAGTCATCAACCAAAATTACCGTGTCGCGCCGGGCAGCGCCGGGAGGTAGTTGCTTCTGTAATTTGCGAGCGCATCAGCAAGCATCCGGTGGCCTTGTTTCTCGAACTCGTGGTCGCCGACCTGGAAAGTCAAGGCGGCGGTGGCGACGGCTTCACGCAGCAGCGTTATATTCCAGAGTCTGCTCTCTCGCGGATCTGAACCATATCCCTCAAAGAAGGCCGCCTCCAGCTCGGGACGGGTCCGCCATTGCTGCACAGCCAGGCGGCAGAAATCGCTGATGGCCGGCCTGAATTCAAACCGGCCGAAGTCTATGACTCTTAACTCGCTACCGTTCATGAGCCAGTTGCGTGGCTGCCAGTCACCGTGGGTCGGCACCACCGGCACAGGTTCCGGCCGGTATGTGGAGAGTATGCCCCGCACTTTCCCTGCTACAGATTCTTCAATGCGGTGGGGCGTCTCCAGCCAGGCCATAGCTTTCTCCGTAGCTGCCGCCTCATACTGCGAGTCAATCCGAACGGTTTGGGTGTGGAACTCACGCAGAAGCTGCCCGGCTTGCAGGTAAGTGCCACTCTCATATTCAGCTGCGCTTCCCTCCACCAAGTAACCCTCCAGATACTCCGTTATCAGGAGGTTCAAGGAACGGTTGGCGTGCAGGAGTCTGGGTGCCCTCTCCTGGCAGGCCCAGACTTCAACCCAGGCCTCGTGCGCGTCTATCTCACGCCCGATGTGATGGCTGGAAGGTCCCGCTGCCTTGATGACGTACCTACCCTGTCCGTGCGCCACTTCAAGCACAGCGGTATCCACAAGATTCCAGGAAAGATCATTGAGGAATCGAACGCCCGGGAGCCGGGTTTCCACGAACTCGGCTTGTCCGGCACTAAGCCTGTTCCGGTGCCAGGATTCCATCCCAGCAGACTAACGCGTCCGCACCGGATCTTTCCCTGGCAGTTGGCGCCATGGTTCCGACCTCGCTCAAGGTGCCTCGCCGCCCCAGCGTGCCAGCGCGTCGATCGTCTCGCGCAAGGCGAGCCCGCGATCGGTCAGCGCGTAGGCCCGGGTGTTGTGCCGGAGGGGCAGGCGGGACAGTACGCCGGCGGCCTCAAGCTCGCGCAGGCGGGTCGCAAGCATGTTGGTCGGCACTCCAAGGTCGCGCTGCAGATCGCCGTAGCGCTGTGGCCCGTCGAGGAGCCGCTCCACGAGGAGCAGGGCCCACCGCGCTCCGACGATGTCGAGGGCCGCGGCGAGGTTGCTCACGCGGTCGGATCGGTGTCCGGCTTCATCCAAAACGGCGAGTAGTGGTAGCCGTCGGGGTCGTCGAATTGGCGCTGGTACATGAAGGGGTAGTCGTCGGTGTCACCGATCCGCCCGCCGGCGGCGCCGGCGCGTTCGGTGAGCTCGTCGACCGCCTCGCGGCTGCCGAGGTCGAATGAGACCGTGACTTTCGAGGGGGTGTCGGGTCCGCCGACCAGCTCCTCGGCGCCGCCGATGCTCGCGTACATCTCGCGGCTGCCGAGCATGACGTACTGCTCGGGCGCGATCTCGAAGCATGACACGTTGTGATCGGACATCTTGGCGTTGAGGGTCCAGCCGAGGGCGGTATAGAAGGCGGTGGTGCGCTCAACGTTCTCTACAGGGCAGGTGATGAAAAGGCTCATGGGGCCATACTTGCAAAATGCAAGTATGGCGTCAAGCCCTCAGCCGCAGGGGATTGCAATGAGTTCAAACTGATATCCGTACAACTCTTCATTGTCACGGGTTCTGTGCCGGAGGAGACTTGGGGCGACGGCATCCCATCAGGGGCCGCCCGCGGGGCCAGCCGGCTGCAGGGCCTCACAGCACTCTGTAGCGGCCTGGTGGATCGATGAGCTCCATGACACCTCTCGAAAAGGCCGCTCAGCGTTCGCGCCATCTCGTGTCCTTGGTGGCTATCGCACTGATTGGATGTCTCGGCGGGTGCGAGTATGAATCCAACGACGTCTCCCTCCCGTCCGCCAGTTCTCCCACTACGGAGGCTCGCACTGTCCCACCGCCGCCGGAGAGTGGCGACACTCGCACGGTCCCACTGCTGCCGGAGAATGGCGCCATCGACGCCGGCACATACCTCGTCCTCGCCCCTGGCTACACGGCGCCATTCGAGATCACTGTCCCAGACGGCTGGTCGAGTGAAAGCGGTGACACCCTGGGCAAGAACGACCCGGATCATCCGGGGGACGCGGCCGTCTACGTGGCTTGGTGGCCCGTCGACCATGTGCCGACGGACGCCTGCGAGTGGGTGGGCGCCCTCGCCGAGGTCGATCCGTCGCCTTTGGCCTTCGTTGACGCCATGGCGGCGCAGAAGTCCACCGTGAGTACCCCCGCCGTCAAGGTCATGGTGGGCGACTACTCCGGCTTCGAGTTCGACCACTCGGTCGAGGGCGACGTGGAGATCACAGCCTGCGATGGCAAAAGGCTCTGCATCCACTCATCATCCGCATACGAATGCGGACGCTGGTACTCGACTCAGAATGAACGCGAAACCTACCGGGTGGTCGACCTGAACGGCCAGCGCGCGGTGATCTGGGTGGCCCAGTACCGCCCACCCATCAATCCGGAGCTGACGAGAGAGGCACGAGCCGTCTTCGACTCGATCGTGTTCAAGTCCGACAAGTGACCAGCTGATGCGATAGGCGATCCCGCCCGCGGACGCCGACTCCTTCTCTGAACCCACCTCGGTGTCTTGTAGCCTCAATGCCTTGAAACCCTTGGATTTCGCAACACTGAGGCTACAAGACAAATCAAGTTGAATTGGGGGAAAAATTCGGGTGCCTGCAAGAGGACCTTTCCCATGCGCTGCATTGCTCGGCGTAATGGTCAACTAGCGGTCGATGTGTCCTGACCGGTGACTTTTCCGCGCCGTGCTGGTCTGTACAACCGATACCGCCTCACGGGAGACTGACGCCATGCGCACCCTGGCCTTCGGCATGAACGTGAGCGTGGACGGCTATATCGCCGCGCCCGGCGATGACCTCGGCTGGAGCGTGCCCAGTGACGAGTTGTTCCAATGGTGGTCCGACCGGGTGGGGACCACGGGCCTGGCGCTGTACGGGCGAAGGCTGTGGGAGACCATGAGCTCCCACTGGCCGACGGCGGACCAGCAGCCTGGCGCCACACCCGCCCAGATCGAATACGCCCGCCGCTGGCGGGACATGCCGAAAATGGTGTTTTCCTCGACAACCGGCACTGTCGACTGGAACACCAGTGTGGTCACCGGCGACGCGGTTACCAAGATCACGCGGCTCAAGGCCGACGACGGCGGCTCCATGGACATCGGCGGCGCCACACTCGCCGCGGCGGCCATGCGGGCCGGGCTGATCGATGAGTACTTGATCGTTACCCATCCGGTACTCGTGGGCGCCGGTACGCCGTTCTTCACAGCCTTGGACAACTGGGTGAACCTGAGCCTCGTCGAGACCCGGACGTTCCCCGACGGTGTACTCATGACGAGGTATTTGACCAGGGGCTGAGTGCCCGGCAGTCCGGCATCAGCCTACTGGAAGCTACGAAGTCCAGGCCGGGACCTTACGATCGCGTGGATCGGCGTTGTAGGGTGACGGCGTGATCGTCCCCGATGTTTCCCAGAGCGCCGCCGCGGTCGCGGACCACTACGACGAGCTCGATCCCATCTATCGACGGGTGTGGGGTGAGCACGTCCACCACGGGCTGTGGGCGACGGGCCGCGAGACGCCCGCCGAGGCGGTCGAGGCGCTGGTCCACGCCGTCGGCGATCGGCTGCGGCTTATGCCCGGGGAGGCGTGCGTGGACATTGGCTGCGGCTATGGCTCCACTGCACGGCAGCTCGCGCTGACGCACAAGGTGAGCGTGACCGGGCTGACGCTGTCCGGAGAGCAGGCCCGCTACGCCGCCGCGCATCCCGTGCCCGGCGTGGACATCCAGCTCCGCGACTGGCTCGCCAACGGGCTGCCCGCCGCCTCGGCCGCTGCCGCGTGGGCGATCGAGTCGAGCGAGCACATGGTCGATAAGCAAGCGTTCTTCGCCGAGGCACACCGCGTACTGGCGCCGGGCGGCCGCCTCGTGGTCTGCGCGTGGCTGGCCGAGACTGGTGCCAGCGGATGGAAGGTTCGCCACCTGCTCGAACCGATTTGCCGCGAAGGGCGCCTGCCCTCCATGGGCATGCGCGAGGACTATGAGGCGATGGCCATGGCGGCCGGTTTCGCAATCGATGGCTACGAGGATGTCAGCCAGCGCGTCGCGCGCACCTGGACCATCTGCGCCCGTCGGCTTGTGAAGGCCCTGCTCGTCGATCGCGAGATCCGCCGCCTCGCCTTGGGCGGACGCAACCGCATTTCCGTTCTCAGCTTCCCCCGCCTCATCCTGGCCTACCGCACCGGCGCAATGCGCTACGGGATCTTCACGCTGTCAAAGGCGAGGTAGAACGGGGCGCCGCGTGAACGCGGCAGAGAAATGCAGCAGGAGCCGGCCCGATCGCAAAAGCGGCAGCGGACGACGGCGGAGCCTCCCGCC